>DASUPA010000363.1:0-6721 GCA_036276335.1 Candidatus Methylomirabilota bacterium
CGGCTGGACCATGCCCGACGTCCTCCTGTATCCGACCGGCGGCGGCACCGGCCTGGTCGGGATCCCGAAGGGCTACGAGGAGCTGCGCGCGATGGGGTGGCTGTCCGGCGCGCTGCCCCGGTTCGTGGCCGTCCAGGCCGAAACGTGCGCGCCGATCGTCAAGGCCTTCCACGAGGGGGCCGAGACCACCACCGCCTGGGAGAACCCGACGACCCATGCCGCGGGGCTCCGCGTGCCCTCGCCGTTCGCGGGGCGACAGATGCTCCGCGTCCTGCGCGACACGCACGGCGACGCGGTCGCCGTGAGCGAGGAGGCCATCCGGGAGGCGCAGCGCCTGCTGGCGCGGCTGGAAGGCGTGTGGACCTCGCCGGAGGGCGGCGCGCTCGTGGCGGCGCTGGAGACCCTGAAGGCTCGCGGGGCGCTGGGCGCCGACGCGCGGGTCGTGCTGGTGCTCACGGGCGCCGGCATCAAGTACGACCCCCCGCCGCTGCCGCGCCCCGTCGATCTGGAGGGATCCGAAGACACGGTGGTGGCCACCGTGATCGGGACTCTCGCGGCGCGGTAGAACCCTTCGCGAACGCGTGGTTCCGGCGGGGAGCGGGCGCGGCGAAGCCCCGGGAGCCCGCACCCTGTTCGTGGTAGCATCGGCCCTCTACCGCATCGCTCGCTCCAGGAGGCCGGTCAATGGCGATCGAGATCGGAAAGCTCCGGAACGTCGGCGTCGTCGGCCACGGCGGCGTCGGCAAGACCTCCCTCGTCGAGGCGCTGCTCTTCACGGCGGGCGGCCTGACGCGGCTGGGCAAGGTCGACGACGGTACCACCACCACGGACTTCGACGCCGACGAGATCAAGCGCAAGATCTCCATCAACACGGCCGTCGCCTACTGCGACTGGAAGGGCCACCGGGTGAACCTCGTCGACACGCCGGGGTACGGCGACTTCATCGCGGACGCCCGGGCGGCGCTGCGGGTGGTGGAGGCGGCGGTCGTGGTGGTCGACGCCGTGGCGGGCGTCCAGGTGCAGACCGAGAAGGTGTGGAAGTTCGCGAGCGAGTACGAGCTGCCGCGCGCCATCGTCGTCAACCGCCTCGACCGCGAGCGCGCGGACTTCTTCCGCACGCTGGACTCCCTCACACGCCGGCTGAAGGGGCGCATCGTGCCGCTGCAGATTCCCGTCGGCGAGGAGAGCGGCTTCAAGGGGTACGTCGACCTCGGGAAGATGAAGGCGTTCGTGTACGCCGACGGCAAGTCCGCGGAGACCGACGTGCCCGCCGATCTCGCCGACCGCGCGCGGGAGTGGCGCGAGAAGCTGGTGGAGGCGGCCGCCGAGACCGACGATGACCTCCTCGCCGAGTACCTGGAGCACGGCGCCCTCGACGACGCCTCGATGCTCAAGGCGCTCAAGAGCGGGATCGGGCAGGGCAAGATCGTCCCCGTTCTCTGCGCCTGCGCGACGCGGACCGTCGGCTGCCATCCGCTCCTGGACATGATCGTGCAGGAGTTCCCGTCGCCGGCGGATCGCGGCGAGATCGCCGGCACCGACGTGAAGGGCAAGCAGGCGGCCAGCCGCGCCATCGACGCCAAGGCGCCGCCGGTCGCCCTCGTGTTCAAGACGCTGTCGGACCCCCACATCGGCAAGCTCTCGCTCTTCCGCGTCATGAGCGGCACCGTCCGGGCGGACTCCACCCTGCTGAACCCGGCGCGCGGCGCCCGGGAGCGCATGGGGCACGTGGCGTGGCTGCAGGGGAAGACCCAGAAGGCCGTGGCCGACCTGGGGCCGGGCGAGATCGGCGTGGCCCAGAAGCTCAAGGAGACGCAGACGGGCGACACCCTGACCGAGGAGGCGCACCCGTTCGAGCTGCCCCGGATCGCGTTCCCCGAGGCCGCCATCTCGTTCGCGATCCAGCCCAAGAGCCGCGGCGACGAGGACAAGATCTCGAACGCGCTGGCGCGGATCGCGGAGGAGGACCCCACGATCCACCACCACTTCGACCCGGAGACCAAGCAGCTGCTGATCTCCGGCGTCGGCAATCTCCACGTGGAGATGACGGTGGAGCGCATGAGGCGCAAGTACAACGTCGACGTGACGCTGCTGCCGCCGCGCATCCCGTACAAGGAGACGGTGAAGGGCCGCGCGGAGGGCCAGGGCAAGTACAAGAAGCAGACGGGCGGGCGCGGGCAGTACGGCGACACCTGGCTGCGGGTGGAGCCCCTCGTCCGCGGCGGCGGCTTCGAGTTCGTGGACGAGATCTTCGGCGGCGCCGTGCCGCGGAACTTCATCCCCTCGGTGGAGAAGGGCGTCCGCGACTGCATGAAGAAGGGCATCCTCGCCGGCTACCCCGTCGTCGACCTGAAGGTCACGCTCTACGACGGCTCCTACCACGACGTGGACTCCTCCGACATGGCGTTCCAGATCGCCGCCTCCATGGGCCTGCAGAAGGTCTTCATGGACGCGCATCCGATCCTGCTCGAGCCGGTGATGAACGTCGAGGTGACGACGCCCGGCGACAACGCCGGCGACGTGATCGGCGACCTCAACTCCCGGCGCGGCCGGATCGTCGGCATGGAGCCCGCGGGCGAGACGGCGGTGGTGCGGGCCCAGGTGCCGATGGCCGAGATGCTGACCTACGAGCCCAGCCTGCGGTCCATGACCGGCGGCCGCGGCGGCTACGCCATGGAGTTCTCGCATTACGAGGAGGTCCCCGTTTTCATCGCTGATAAGGTGATCAAGGAAGCGAAGACCGAGAAGGAGCGGGCGGAGAAGCATTGATCTTCCAGCAGCTGCTCAACGAGGAATCGGGCTGTCTCTCGTACGTCATCGGCTGCGCCGAGGCGGGCCGGGCGGTCATCGTCGATCCGGGTCGCGATCGCGTCCAGGACTACCTGCGCCTCGCGCGCAAGAAGGGCCTCGCCATCACCGACGTGGTGGAGACCCACACGCACGCCGACCACATCTCGGGCAACCGGGACCTGGCGGCCGCCACCGGCGCGACGATCCGCATCCACCGCGCGGCCGCCGCCGCCTTCGAGCACGCGCCGCTCGCCGACGGGGACGTCCTCCGGGTCGGGAACGTCGAGCTGAAGATCTGCCACGCCCCCGGCCACACGCCCGACTCGATCTGCCTGCTCGTCACCGATCACGCGCGCGGCGAAGAGCCCTGGTTCGTGCTCACCGGCGACACGCTCTTCGTCGGCTCGGTCGGGCGGCCCGATCTCGGCGGCGCCCGTGCCGCCGAGGACATCTTCGAGAGCCTGCAGCGCGTGCTGCGGCCGCTCGGGGACGGCGTGGAGGTGTATCCCGGGCACGGCGCGGGATCCTCGTGCGGGCGCGCGATGTCGGCGAAGACGGCGTCCACCATCGGCTTCGAGCGCCGGTTCAATCCGGCCTTCCGCTACGACTCGAAGTCGGCGTTCGTGGAGTTCCTGATGGAGGGTGTGCCGCCGAAGCCGGCCGCCTTCGAGACGATCGTCGCGAAGAACCGCGGCCTGCTGCCGCTGGTCTCGGCCAAGCCGCGCCCCTACGCGGCGCGCGAGGCGTGGGAGGCGATGCAGGCCGGCGCCGTCATGCTGGATCTCCGCGAGCCCGCCGTCTACGGCGAGGGCCACGCGGCCGGCGCGCTCAACGTCTGGATCGACAGCCCGCAGTTCGCCGAGCGCGTCGCCGGCTTCGTCCCGGCCGGCACGCGCCTGCTCCTGACGCCGTCCGCGCCCTCGGACGTGGAGCGCGCCGTGCAGGCGCTCTCCCGCGTCGGCATCGACGAGGTGGCCGGCCATCTCCAGTGGGGCATGATCGACTGGCGCGACGCGGGGCTGCCGGCGGAGACGGTGGCGCAGATCACGGTGCACGACCTCGCGACGTGGCACGAGCAGGAGCAGGACGTCGTGGTCGTGGACGTGCGCGAGCCGCTCGAGTGGCTCGACGGTCACATCGCGGGCGCCGTCCACCTGCCGATGCTCGAGGCGGTGCGCCGGGCCGCCGAGCTCCCGGCGAACCGGCCGAAGGCGGTGGTCTGCGCCGGCGGCCTGCGCTCGAGCACGACGATCAGCGCGCTCAAGCGCCTCGTGCCCGGGCCGTGGTTCAACGTGACCGGCGGCATGAGCGCCTGGCTGAAGGCGGGATACGGCGTCCGGCGGGGCTGAGCGAGCTACGGAGCCGCGACCGCCTCTCTCGGGCCCCCCACGGCCGCACCGGACGCAGCGCTCCGATAGCGCGCTCCGGGCCCAGCGCGACGCGCTGTTCGCCCGCGCCTGGCCGGTGTCGGCCGCCGCCATCGCCGTCGCCACCATCAACGTCTTCCTCTTCGCGTTCGACCGCCCGTGGACCGCCTCCGACGGCATGCGCCACTGGGGCGACTGGCTGTTCGCCGGGCTCGGCGCGCTCGACCGGCCCGACCTCGTCGAGCCCTGGCTGTACTCCGGCTCGCTGCTGAACTTCGGCGTGCTCCTGGGCGGCGCCGGCGCCGCGCTCTGCAGCCGCGAGTTCGCGGTCCGCGTGCCGGCCGGCGGCGAGCTGGCGAAGGGCGCGCTCGGCGGCGCCCTCATGGGCGTCGGCTCGATCCTCGCGTTCGGCTGCAACGTGGGCGGCTTCTTCTCGGCGCTCAGCGCGCTGAGCCTCGCCGGCTTCGGGATGATGCTGGGGCTCGGCGCCGGCGCCTTCCTCGGCCTCCGCTACCTGCTGTGGGAGCTCGAGCATCGCCCGCGCTGGTCCGAGGGCCGCGGTCGCGTGCTGGCGGCGCCCGCGCCCACCGGCGCGAGCCGGCAGCCGCTCGTGGGTGCTCTCGTCCTGGCCGCGACGCTGACCGCGCCCTTCGCCTACGCGGCGGCCGGCTATTCCCGGCAGGGCGTGTTCCTGCTCTTCGGCGCCGCCTTCGGCGTCGTCTTCCAGCGCTCGCGCTTCTGCCTCGTGCGCGCATTCCGCGAGCCGTTCATGACGGGCGAGGCGTCGCACACGCGCGCCGCCGCGCTGGCCGTCGTGCTCAGCACGCTGGGCTTCGCGATCCTCAAGTACACGGACGCCAAGGACCGGGGCGAGTGGGTCTTCGCCGCCGCCGGCGTCGGCGCGCTGCTGGGCGGCACGCTCTTCGGCGTGGGCATGACGCTGGCCGGCGGGTGCGGCGCCGGCGCGATCTGGCGCGCCGGCGAGGGGCAGGTCAAGCTCTGGGCGGCCCTCGCGACCTTCGCGATCGCCGCGTCGGTCACCCGGCTCGCGCTGACCTCATCGGGCACCACCGGCGCGCTCGGCGTCGCGGTGTTCCTGCCGTCCGTGCTCGGCTGGGGCGGCGCGCTGCTCCTCGTCGTCGCCGTCATGGCGGCGTGGGCGCTGGCCGCGACATGGAACGAGGACGCGAGAAAGTTCAGCGCGCTCGACTGAACTTTTGTAACGTACCGGCGGGCGTGGAGAGGAACGCATGATCCGGCTGACGCGAAGGGCGTTTCTGAGGTCGTCGGCCGGCGGCGCGCTGGCCGTGGCCGGGCTGAGCGGCTGCCGGACGGGCGCGGGCGAGATCGCGCCCACCGCGGCGCGCCGCGTCGTCGTCGTCGGCGGCGGCTGGGGCGGCGCCACCGCCGCCCGCTATCTCCGCATGGCCGATCCCTCCGTCGAGGTCCTGCTCCTCGAGCCGAGCACGCGCTTCGTGTCGTGCCCGTTCTCCAACCTCGTGCTGAGCGGAGTCCGCAACATCGGGACGCTGACGTTCGACTACCGCGGGCTGCGGGAGCGCGGCGTGGACGTGCGGCACGAGCCCGCGCTGGCGCTCGAGCCCGATCGGCATCGCGTGCGTCTGGCCGGCGGCTATCTCCGGTACGACCGGGTCATCGTCTCGCCCGGCGTCGAGTTCCAGTGGGAGCAGGTCGACGGGCTGTCGAAGGCCAGGGACACGGTGCTCCACGCGTGGAAGGCCGGCCCCCAGACCGTCGCCCTGGCCGGTCAGCTCCAGGATCTGCACGACGGCGGCGTGGTCGTGATGACGGTGCCGCCGGCGGCCTACCGCTGCCCGCCCGGGCCCTACGAGCGCGCCTGCCAGATCGCCTGGTATCTCAAGACGCGGAAGCCGCGGTCCAAGCTCATCGTGCTCGACGCCAACCCGAGCATCGTCTCGAAGGCGGGGCTGTTCCAGGCCGCGTGGCGGGCGTATCCGAACCTCGAGTACCGCGCGTCGAACAAGGTGGTCAAGGTGAATCCCGCGCGGCGCGAGGTCACCACCGAGTTCGGCGACACCGTGCGCTACGACGTCGTCAACCTGATCCCGCCCCAGCGGGCGGGCACCATCGCGGTGGAGGCGGGCCTCGTCGGGAACGACCGCCGCTGGTGCGAGGTGGATCACGTCACCTACGAGTCGGTGAAGGCGCGGGACGTCCACGTCGTCGGCGACGCGACCATCGGGCTGCCGGTGCCGAAGTCGGGCACGATTGCCAACGCCATGGGCAAGATCGCGGCCGTGAACGTCGTGAACCTGCTCAACGGCCGGGCGGCGGCGCCGATGGCGCCGCTGAACACCTGCTACTCCTGGGTGAGCGACCGCGAGGTGGTGGCCGTCGTCAATGCGTACCGCATCGCCGGGGGCAAGGTGGTCCAGATCGAGCAGAAGCTCACGCCGGGCCCCTCGACCGTGTGGGCCGACCACGCCGTGGCCTGGGCCACCAGCATCTGGAGCGACATCCTTGGCTGAGCGCGCGCACACGCCGGCGCGATGGCTGGCGGCCGCCGCCGGCCTCCTGCTGCT
>DASUPA010000364.1:0-6191 GCA_036276335.1 Candidatus Methylomirabilota bacterium
CCGGTCTCCTCCTCGACCTCCCGGCGGGCGGCGTCGACGGTGGTCTCGCCCAGCTCCACGAGCCCGCCCGGCACGCTCCAGAGTCCCAGCGCCGGCGCCCGGCCCCGCCTCACCAGCAGGACGCGCCCCTCGTGGAGGACGACGGCGCCGACGCCGACGCGGGGCGCAGCCGGGTACTCGCGGGTCACTGCGGCAGGACGGCGGACGACGCGGCCGTGAGGAACGCGGCGCGGCCGTAGCGGTCGCTGACGAGACGCTCGACGCGCGCCGTCTCCTCGTCCGTCAGCCCGCCCGGGACGAGCCGCAGCCCGTGCTCGACCTCGAAGGCCGTCCGCAGCGCCGCGGCCACCTCCTCGAACGTCGGCCGGCGACCGGTCGCCGCCTCGAGCGTCGTCAGGCTGGCCAGCGGATCGCGCGTGGTCGGGAAGAGCGCGCCCAGCCGGGGCGCGTCCACGGCGAGCAGGATCGCGCCGTGCTGGAGGAACGACGTGCCCTGGCGGCGCTGCGCGCTGCCCACGAGCTTCTTGCCGCCGACCTCGATCTCGAAGGCGCCGGTGCGCGCGAAGCAGAAGGCCGGATCCCGGCCGAGCCCCCGACCGGTCGGCACCATCTCGGCAGCGGCGCCGAGCGCCTCGAGGCCCCGCACGAGGGCGCGGCCGATCCAGCGGTACGTGTCGAGCAGGTCGGCGGAGACGCCGAGATCCTCGGCCGTGGCCGACACGCTGTAGGTGAGCTCGCGCTCGGGCCCGTCGTGGTAGAGGGCGCTGCCACCCGTCGGCCGGCGGACCACGCCGACGCCGAGCCGCCGGCACGCCTCGACGTCGACCTGCCGGTCGAGTCGCTGGCCGTAGCCGAGCGACACCGTCGGCGGCGCCCAGGCGAAGAAGCGGAGCGTGGGCGGCGAGGAACCGGCCTGGCGGCCGCGCCACAGCGCCTCGTCGATCGCCATGTTCGTCGCCCCGTCGCACGCCTCCGTCACCACGAGGCGCCAGGTCCGTGATACCGGGGGCCCCGACATGGCCCCCGGGCCCCCGACGCTCGGAGCGCCCCGGGAAACCCGGGGCGCTCCTCGATCTTGCTGGCCTAGCCCTTCGGGCTCCACGTGAGGTTGGGCTCGCGGGCGGCGCGGGTCTGGTCGAGGCGGCGCACGGGCGTCGTGACGGGCGCCTCGTGGATCACGGCGGGGTCCTGCTCGGTCTCGCGCGCGATCTGGATCATGGCGTCGCAGAAGGCGTCGAGCGTCTCCTTCGACTCCGTCTCCGTCGGCTCGATCATCAGCGCTTCCTCGACGATGAGCGGGAAGTACGTCGACGGGGCGTAGAAGCCGAGGTCCAGGAGCCGCTTGGCGATGTCGGTGGCCGTCACGCCGCGCCGCTTCTGGCGCCGCGCCGACAGCACGCACTCGTGCATGCACGGCCCCGGGACGGAGACGTCGTAGTCCGCCTCGAGCCGCTTCATGACGTAGTTGGCGTTCAGCACGGCGTTGTCGGAGACGCTGCGCAGCCCGTCGCCGCCCATGGTGCGGATGTACGTGTAGGCGCGCACCAGCATGCCGACGTTGCCCCAGAACGCCTGCAGCTTGCCGATCGACTTCGGGCGCTTCCAGTCGAGCGCGTAGGCGTCGCCGTCCTTCACCACCACCGGCGCCGGCAGGAACGGCTCCAGGTGCGACCGGACGCCCACGGGTCCGGCCCCCGGCCCGCCGCCGCCGTGCGGCGTGGTGAACGTCTTGTGGAGGTTGAAGTGACAGACGTCGAAGCCGAGGTCGCCGGGGCGCGTGATCCCGAGGATGGCGTTGAGGTTGGCGCCGTCCATGTACACCTGCACGCCCCGGGCGTGGCAGATCTCGGTGATCTCCATGATCCGCGGCTCGAACATGCCGAGCGTGTTCGGCACGGTGATCATGAAGGCGGCCACGTCTGGGGCCACCGCGCGCGCCAGCGCCTCCAGGTCCACCTCGCCGTTCGGGAGCGACTTGACCTCGACGACCTCGTAGCCGGCGAGGGCGGTGGAGGCGGGATTGGTGCCGTGGGCGGAGTCGGGAATGAGCACCTTCGTGCGCTTCTCGCCCCTCGCCCGGTGGTAGGCGCGGATCATCAGCACGCCCGCCAGCTCGCCCTGCGCGCCGGCCGCCGGCTGCAGCGACACGGCGTCCATGCCGGCGATCTCGGCCAGCATTTGCCCGAGGTCGTACATCAGCTCGAGCGCGCCCTGGGCGTCCTCGTCGCGGACGAGCGGGTGCAGGCGCGCGAACCCGGCGAGGCGCGCCATGTCCTCGTTGAGCTTCGGGTTGTACTTCATCGTGCACGAGCCGAGCGGGTAGAAGTGGGTATCGACCCCGTAGTTCATGCGCGACAGGCGCGAGTAGTGCCGCACGACGTCGAACTCCGACACCTCGGGCAGCCGGGGTGCGTCGCCGCGGAGGAACTTCTTCGGGATGAGCTCGTCCACCGCGGCGCCCGGCACGTCGGCCTCGGGCAGCGAGAAGCCGACGCGCCCGGGGGACGACAGCTCGAAGACCAGCTTGTCGTACACGGGAGCGCCGCTCACTTCAGCACCTCCGCCAGCGCCCCGGCGTAGGCGTCGATCTCCTCGCGGGTCCGCTGCTCGGTCACCGCGACCAGGAGCGAGTCGGCGAGCGCCCGGTCGTAAGTCTTGAGCGGGACGCCGGGCAGGATCCGCCGCCGGGCCAGCCGCGCGACCACGCTCGTGGGCGGCTTCGGCAGGCGCAGCACGAACTCCTTGAAGAACGGCTGGGCGAAGCGCAGCGACACGCCCGGAATCGCCGTGAGCCGCTCGGCCGCGTAGTGCGCCTTCGCCGCCGACAGCTCGCCGACGCGCCGCAGGCCCTGCTTGCCGAGGGTCGAGAGGTAGATGGTCGCCATCAGCGCGCACAGCGCCACGTTGGTGCAGATGTTCGACGTCGCCTTGGCGCGGCGGATGTGCTGCTCCCGCGTCTGCAGGGTCAGCACGAAGCCGCGCGCCCCGTCGCGGTCCACAGTGGCGCCGACGAGGCGGCCGGGGATGCGCCGCACGAGCTCGGCCCTGGCGGCGAAGACGCCCAGGTTCGGACCGCCGAAGGACATCGGGACGCCGAGACCCTGTCCCTCGCCCACGACGATGTCCGCGCCGAGCCGGCCGGGCGCCTCCAGCACCCCCAGGTTGACCGGGTCGGACACCACCACCAGCAGCGCGCCGGCGGCGTGCGCGATCTCGGCGGCGGCCGCGACGTCCTCGAGGGCCCCGTAGAAGTTCGGCGACTGCACCACGAGCGCCGCCGTCTTGCCCGTGACGAGCCGGCGGGCCGCGTCGAGGTCGAGCACGCCCTCCGGCGCCGGCACGTCCCGCAGCCGGATGCCGGGGCCGTCGCAGTAGGTCGTGACCACGCGGCGATAGAGGGGATTGACGCCGCGCGCCAGGACGACCTCGTCGCGCTCGGTCACCGCGTGCGCCATCAGGGCCGCCTCGGCGAGCGAGGAGGCGCCGTCGTAGATGGACGCGTTCGCGACGTCCATGCCGGTCAGCTCGGCGATCATCGTCTGGTACTCGTAGATCGTCCGCAGCGTGCCCTGGCTCGCCTCCGGCTGGTACGGCGTGTAGGCCGTGAAGAACTCCCCGCGCGAGATGAGATGGTCGATCGGGCTCGGCACGAAGTGGTCGTAGGATCCCGCGCCCATGAAGCAGACGAAACGGTCGGCGTCCGCGTTCCTCGCCGCCAGCGCGCGCATGTGGCGGACCAGGTCGGACTCGGCGAGCGCAGGCGGGAGGGCCAGCGGCCGCGAGAGTCGCGCCTTGGCCGGGATCTTCACGAGGAGGTCTTCGATGGACGCGGCGCCGACCGTCTTCAGCATCTCGCGCTGCTCGGCCGGCGTGTTGGCGATGTAGCGGGATGCCATCAGTGGGCGGCCTCGGCGATGAACTTCTCGTACTGCTCCGCCGACAGCAGCTGGTCCCACTCGCCGGCGCTGGACGGCTTCACGACGATCATCCAGCCCTTGCCGTACGGGTCCTTGTTGACGGTCTCCGGCTTCTGCGGCAGCTCGGCGTTCGTCTCCACCACCTCGCCGGAGACGGGCGCGAACAGGTCGGACACGGCCTTGACGGACTCGACGACGCCGAAGGCCTGGTGGGCGGTCACCTTCGCGCCGACCTTCGGCAGCTCGACGAACACGACGTCACCCAGCTGCTCCTGGGCGTACGCGGTGATCCCGATGCGAATGCGATCGCCCTCGCGCTTCGCCCACTCGTGCTCTTTCGTGTACTTCAGCTCTGCGGGAACGCTTGCCATGGCGGTGTCCTCGTATGTGCCGAATCGCTGCTCATTTCTTCGTCCGTGACGGGTGGAACGGCGTCTTCACCACGCGGGCCGGCTTCAGCTGGCCGCGGATCTCGACGCCGACGTCGGTGCCGACGCCGGCATGCGGAGTCGCGACGTACGCCATCGCGATGTAACGGTCCACCGACGGCCCGTAGGAGCCGGACGTGACGACGCCGATCGGCGCGCCGTCCTTGACGACGGGGTACCCGTGGCGCGCGACGGCCCGCTCGGCCATCTCGAGGCCGACCAGACGCCGGGCGGGACCGGCGGCGCGGACCTTCTCGAGGATGTCGCGGCCGATGAACGGGCCCTTCCCCAGCTTGACGATCCAGCCCAGGCCCGCCTCGATCGGATTGGTGGTCGCGTCGATGTCGTTGCCGTACAGCGCGTAGCGCATCTCGAGCCGCAGCGTGTCGCGCGCGCCGAGCCCGATCGGGGCGACGCCATCCTCGCGGCCGCGCTCCAGCAGGGCGGCCCACAGGCGCGCGGCGTCGCCGGCCGCCACGTACAGCTCGAAGCCGTCCTCTCCCGTGTAGCCGGTGCGCGAGATCAGCGTGCGGACACCGGCCACGGCGCCGGGCGCGAAACGGTAGTAGTCGATCGCCGTCACGTCGCGGTCGGTGAGGCGCCCGACCAGGCGCTCGGCCTTCGGCCCCTGCACCGCGATCAGCGCCGTCTCCGCCGAGACGTTGCGCCAGCGGCCGCCGGGCGCGTGGCTCGTCACCCAGTCCCAGTCCTTGTCGATGTTGCCAGCGTTGACCGTGAGCATGTAGCGGTCGGCCGCGAGGCGGTAGACGGTGAGGTCGTCCACGATGCCGCCGTCCGGGTAGCAGAGCGCCGAGTATTGCACCTGGCCGATGTCGAGGGCCGAGGCGTCGTTGGTCGTGAGGGACTGGACCGCCTCCAGCGCCTGCGGGCCGTCGACCTCGAACTCACCCATGTGGCTGACGTCGAACAGCCCCACGGCGGCGCGCACGGTGCGATGCTCCTCGACGATGCCCGTGTACTGCACGGGCATGTCCCAGCCGCCGAACGGCACCATGCGGGCGCCGGCCTTGACGTGTGCGTCGTGGAGCGGAGTACGCTTCAACGGGCTGTTCACGAGCGCCTCAGTAGACCACCCCCGTTCGGGGGCGGTCAAGGGCCGGAGCGGCATCTGTCTTGCTAGGAAACTGGGCATGAGGCCCCGGATCCTCCTCGTCGAAGACGCGCCGGACATCCGCGAGGTCTTCACGCTCCTGCTCGAAACCCACGGCGCGGAGGTTTTTGCCACGGGAAGCGGGCGCGAGGCGGCCGACGTCGCGGCGCGCGAGGACTTCGACGTGGTCGTCACCGACCTGGGTCTGCCCGATATTCCGGGCGAGCTGGTCATCGGTCAGATCCGGCGGAATGCCCGACGCCGCCCGCGCATCGTGGTCGTCACGGGGTATGACGAGCCGTTCACAACCCAGGCGCGCGCGGCCGGCGCCGATCGGGTGCTGACCAAGCCGGTCTTCTGGCCGGCTTTGCTGGACGAGCTCTCGCTCCCCGAGCCGGACAGCGTCGCCGCGTAGAGATCCAATCGGGATGGGGCCTCCAGGCGCCCCCAGACCCCTCGGCGGCTCGGGACGCCCCGGCCGAGCCGTGGCGCCCCTCGAAGGCACGCGCTACGCGCCGCGGCCCGCGGCGCGCCGCGACACCTACCGAATGTGCGGGATGACGGACTCGCCGAGCAGCCGGATGGAGCGCAGGGCGCGCGCCGGATCCATCCCGGGCCACTGCAGGCGGAAGATCACGTCGGTGGTGCCGAGCCGCGCGCGATAGCGCTCGAGCTCCTCGCGGACGCGCGCGGGGTCGCCGATGACGAACCGGTCGCGCGCCAGCGCCTCGAAAT
>DASUPA010000365.1:0-3015 GCA_036276335.1 Candidatus Methylomirabilota bacterium
GCGTCGAGCTCCTCGTGGAAATGGCGCTGCATGGCCGCCTCCTAGCCGAACCGCCCGGTGATGTAGTCCTCGGTCCGCGTGTCGCGGGGGTTCGTGAACAGCTCCCGCGTCACGCCGAACTCCACCAGCTCGCCCAGCAGCATGAAGCCCGTGTAGTCCGACACTCGCGCCGCCTGTTGCATGTTGTGCGTCACGATCACGATCGTGTAGCTGTTCTTGAGCTCCAGCATCAGCTCCTCGATCTTCGCGGTGGCGATCGGATCGAGGGCGGAGCACGGCTCGTCCATCAGCAGGACGTCCGGCTCGACGGCGATCGCGCGCGCGATGCAGAGGCGCTGCTGCTGCCCGCCGGAGAGCCCCAGCGCGCTGTCGTGCAGCCGGTCGGCCACCTCGTCCCAGAGGGCGGCCGCCCGGAGGCTCCGCTCGACGATGCCGTCGAGGTCGCCGCGGCCACGGACGCCGAGCACCCGGGGGCCGTACGCCACGTTCTCGAAGACCGACTTCGGGAAGGGGTTCGACTTCTGGAAGACCATGCCCACGCGCTTGCGGAGCTCGGTCACGTCGAGGGCGCGGTCGTAGATGTCGGTGCCGCCGATGCGGATGGTGCCCTCGATGCGCACGCCGTCCACGAGATCGTTCATGCGGTTGAGGCAGCGCAGCAGCGTGCTCTTGCCGCACCCCGACGGGCCGATGAAGGCGGTCACGCGCTGCTTGGCCACCGACATTCCGACGTCCTTCAGCGCCTGCTTGGCGCCGTACCAGAGGCTGAGGTGCTCGATCTCGACCATCGGCATCTCCATGATCGAGGCCGTGGTCGCCTGGGGATTGAGGGTCACCGCCATCGGATCCTCCTACACCGCCGAGGTAGCATATCGCCGGCGGAGCCGGTTGCGTGTCGCGATCGCGAACAGGTTCAGCAGCACGACGATCGCCAGGAGCAGGAGCGTCGTGGTGAAGACCATGGGCCGCGCGGCGTCGACGTTGGGCGACTGGAAGCCGACGTCGTAGATGTGGAAGCCCAGGTGCATGAACTTGCGCTCGAGGTGCACGAACGGCCAGAAGCCGTCCACGGGGAGCGTGGGCGCCAGCTTCACCACGCCCGTGATCATGAGGGGCGCCACCTCGCCGGCCGCGCGCGCCATGGCGAGGATGAGCCCGGTCAGGATGGACGGCATGACCGCCGGCAGCACCACCTTCAGCGTCGTCTCGAGCTTGGTGGCGCCGAGCGCCAGCGACGCCTCCCGCGTCCCGCCGGGGATGGCGGCCAGGCCTTCCTCGGTGGCCACGATCACCACCGGGATCGTGAGCAGCGCCAGCGTGAGCGAGGCCCACAGGATGCCGCCGGTGCCGAAGGTCGGCGTCGGCAGCGCCTCGGCGTAGAAGAGGCGGTCGATCATGCCGCCGACGCCGTAGATGAAGAAGCCCACGCCGAAGACGCCGAAGACGATCGACGGCACGCCGGCCAGGTTGTTGACGGCGATGCGCACGGCGCTGACGAAGGCGCCCTGGCGCGCGTACTCGCGCAGGTAGAACGCCGCCAGGACGCCGAGCGGCGTCACCACGATCGACATGATCATCACCATCATGACCGTCCCGAAGATGGCCGGGAACACGCCGCCCTCGGTGTTGGACTCGCGCGGGTCCTCGGAGACGAAGCGCCAGACGCCCGCCACGTAGTGGCCCACCTTCGCCGCCGGCCCCATCGTGTTCGGGAACGTCACGTCGAGCACCTGCGCCAGCGGCAGCTCCTTCTGCTTGCCGCCGTCCGCGACCACGACCATCGTCGTGGTCTGCCTCGCCCGCAGCGCCGCCAGCCGCGCCTCCTGCGCCACGTACGCCGCCTGCAGGCGCGCCGTCTCCGCGCGCAGCGCCTCCACCTCCGGCCCCGCCGTCACCCCGCGCGCCTCGAGCCCGCGCAGCCGCAGGCGGATGCGCTCCTGCTCGTGGTTGATCGCGCCGATGTCGCCCTTCTCGATCGCCCGGATCTCGGCGCGCAGCGCGGCCGCGGCCGGGAGGCGGCGCTCGATCTCCGGCCACGCGGCGGGGCCGGAGGCCACCACGACGCCGTCCTCCTTCAGCGCGGCGATCCGGCCGATCAGGAGTCCCCACTCGGTGCGCTCGATCACCGCCGCGTCGGCGGGGCGCTCGCGGCGGGCGATGGCGGCCTCGTCCACCCACACGAAGTCGGCGCCGTACAGGTCGCGGTTCGCGACCTGGATCTTGACCCGCCAGGCCTCCCCGCGGCCGGGGATGCGCTCGCGCTCGGCCACGGGTCCGGTCAGCATAGTGCCGTCCGCCAGCGTGTAGCGCAGCACGTCCGACGGCCAGAAGAAGCCGATGGCGTTCACGACGATGATCGCGATGAGGCCGCCGACCATCAGGAGCGCGAGCGCGAGCGCCCCGCCCGTGAGCCAGATGAAGGGCTCGCCGCTGCGCCAGATCCCGCGCATCACAGGTACCGGTACTTGCGCCGCAGCCGCAGCCGGACCATCTCGGCGACGGTGTTGAGCGCGAACGTCAGGCAGAACAGCAGCAGGGCCGCGAGGAAGAGGACGCGGAACAGCGTGCCCCCCTCGGGGGCCTCGGGCAGCTCCACGGCGATGTTGGCGGACAGCGCGCGGAAGCCGCTGAAGAGGTTGGCGTCCATCACCGGCGTGTTGCCGGTGGCCATCAGCACGATCATCGTCTCGCCCACCGCCCGGCCGAGGCCGATCATGACGGCGGAGAAGATCCCCGGGCTCGCGGTCGGCAGCACGATGCGCAGCGCCGTCTGCCAGCGGGTGGCCCCCAGCGCCAGCGAGCCGGCGCGCAGGTGCTGGGGCACGTTGGCCAGCGCGTCCTCGGCGATCGTGAAGATCAGCGGCACCACCGCGAAGCCCATCGCCACGCCGACCACGAGCGAGTTGCGCTGGTCGTACGTCAGGCCGAGGGCGCTCAGGAGCCAGCCGCGATAGTCCCCGGCGAGGAGCCGCTGCTCCACGAGCCCGCCGAGCGAGAAGGCGAGCCACGCCCCGA
>DASUPA010000366.1:0-3161 GCA_036276335.1 Candidatus Methylomirabilota bacterium
CGCGTGCTGCTTGAACAGGTCCATCCGCGTCTCGAGGGGGTACGTGTGCGAGCCGATCGGGGCCGGCAGCGTGACCCAGCGGCCGTCCTGGAAGTTCAGGTAGGTCGCGTTCTCCTGGAACTTGCCGTACTGCTTGATGAGCGCGTCGGCGACGTCGCCGAGGGGCTCCAGCTTGTCCTTGTAGAGCGTGGGGTTCCAGGTGCCCAGGGTGATGATGTCGTGCCCGGAGCCGGCCCGGTACTCCGCGGCGGCCGTCAGGTCGAGCTTGTTGCCGATCGAGGTGATGAAGTCGATGTTGATGTCGACCTTGCTGCTCTTGCCCCAGTCCGTGATGACCGACTTCAGCACGTCGTTGGCGCCGGGCACCCAGTGGTCCCAGAGCCCGAAGGTCAGCTTCGTCTGGGCGCGCGAGACGGCGGGAAAGCCCACCACCGACGTCGCGGCGGTGCCCAGCGCGGTGGTCGTGAGGAATGCTCGGCGAGTTTGGTTCGGCATGCGCGGTCTCCCCTTCGAAGAGAAGTTGGCTGATCCCCAGCGAGGACTCGGACCTCTTCGGCGTTCCGGGCCAGGCGGTCTGGCGGCATCGTACCATAACCGGCGGCCGCAGGTCGGTGCGGGGCCGAATCCAGCCGGGATCCGGCGTCTCCGTCTGCTACGATCCGGAGCGATGGCCGCGGCGAGGAAGCGGATCCTCATCGTCGACGACGAGCCGTTGATCGCCGAGGTGCTCGGCGAGCACTTCAAGGCCGCGTACGACGTCGAGACGGCGCTCAACGGGACCGACGCCCTCACCGCGGTGCTGCGTCACCGGCCCGACCTCGTGCTGCTCGACATCAACATGCCGAGGATGAACGGCGTCGAGGTGCTCAAGGACGTCAAGAAGATCGACGAGTCGATCCCCGTCATCATGGTCACCGCCAACGAGCAGGTCTCGGTCGCCGCCGAGGCGCTCAGGAGCGGCGCCTTCGGCTACGTTCCCAAGCCCTTCGACTTCCGCTACCTGGACCACATGGTCGCGACCATCTTCGAGGCGTCGAGCGCCCGGCGCTGACCGCGGAGCCGGCGGGCTCTGCTAGGATAACCGCCCGGCGGACGTGTCCGCCGCCGCACGATGGACGAGTTCGCGACGTGCTGTGACCGGGCCCGCATGCAGGCGCGCCGCGGGCGGTTCGCCGAGGCCGAGGCCGCCTATCGCGACGCGCTCGCCCGGCGTCCCGATGCCGTCCAGGTCCGCCTCGACCTGGTGGTCGTCCTGCGCCGCCTCCGGCGAGCCGCCGACGCCGAGGCCGAGGCGCGCGCCGCCCTCGTCCACGCCCCCGGCTCGGCCGCCGCGCACGAGGCGCTGGCGACGGTGCTCTTCGAGCAGGGGCGCGCGACCGAGGCGGCCGAGGCCTTCCGCGCCGTGCTCCGGCTGCGGCCGGATCACTCGCGCGCGCGGCTGCAGCTCGCGTGGGCGCTCGAGCGACTGCAAGACTGGACCGGGGCCGAGGCGGCGGTGCGCGAGGTGCTGGCGCGACGCCCGGAGGATGCGCTCGCGCACGAGACGCTGGCGCGCGTCCTGCGGCGTCAGCGGCGTCCGGCGGAGGCGGAGACGGCGCTGCGCGCGGCCGCCGGCGGTCCGGGAACGGAGGGGCAGCTGGCGCTGGCCGGCGCGCTCCTCGAGCAGTACCGCTACGCCGAGGCGGCCGCCGCCTACCGGGAGGTCGTCGGTCGTGCGCCGCGCGATGCGCGCGCGCACGTAGGCCTGGGGCTGGCGCTCGAGCGCAACGGCCGCCACACGGAGGCGACGTCCGCGTTTCGCGAGGCGGCGCGGCTCCGGCCCCGCGACACGCGGGTGCTCCAGCTCCTCGGCAAGAACCTGAAGCGCCGGCGGCGGTACGCCGAGGCCGCCGACGTGCTGAGAGCGGCCGTGGGCGTCGCGCCCGAAGACGCGCGCAGCTGGTATTACCTCGGCGCGGTCCTCGACCGGCAGGGCCGGCGCGACGACGCGGAGGCGGCCTTCCGGGCGGCCCTGGCGCGGCGTCCGACCTTCGTCGCGGTGCACCTCGCGCTCGCGTCGCTGCTGCGGCGCCAGCAGCGCTGGGAGGAGGAGGCCGCGGTGTACGAGGCGGCCCTGCGCGTCCGTCCCGACGACCCCGACCTCCTCGCCGGCCGCGGCGTCGCGCTCGGCGATCTCGGCCTGCACGCCGAGGCGGAGGCCGCGCTCCGCGCCGCGGTCGCGCGTCGCGACGACGCCGACCTGCTGTACGAGCTCGGCGTCGCCATCGGCCGTCAGGGACGCCACGCGGAAGCGGAGCGGATGCTGCGGGCCGCGGTACGCGCCGACCCCACGCACATCCGCGCCCGCGCCAACGTCGCCCTGGGGCTCGGCCGGCAGGGCCGCCACGCGGAGGCGGAGGCGGCCTACCGGGAGGCGCTGCGGCTGGCCGATCACCCCGCGCTCCATCGCGGCCTCGGCGTCGCGCTCTACTGGCAGGAGCGCTATGGCGAGGCCGAGGCGGCGTTCGCGACCGCGATCCGCCTGAAGCCCGACTACGTCCGTGCCCACTGCGACCTCGGCGAGCTGTTCACGGAGCAGGGGCGGCTGGACGAGGCCGAGCGCGTGTACCGGGAGGCCATCCGGCTCAAGCCGGACTCGCTCACCGCGCTCGCGGCGCTCGGGGGCGTGCTGCTCGCGCAGCGGCGCTACGCGGACGCCGAGCGCGCGGCCCGCGCGGCCCTCGCGCTGAACTTCCAGGTGGCGCGGGCGCACTTCGATCTCTGGGCGGCGCTGGAGGCGCAGGACAAGTGGGACGCGCTCGTGGCCGCGCTCCGGGAGTTCCTCGACGTGCGCCCGGACCACTCCGAGGCCCGCCTCCGACTGGCGCGGGCCACGGCCATCAGCGCTGCGCTGTCGCCGCCGGCCCCGCCGCCGCCGGCAGACTGAGCAGGCGACGGAACCCTTCGAGCTCGCGCTGCGGCACGTCGGGCCGGCGCCGGAGCGCCTCCCACACCGCGGCCGGGTTCTCCTCGATCGCCCGCGCCGCACGCGCGAAGGTCTTCACCAGGCGCACGCCCTCCTTCCGGGCCTTGGCCTGCGCGACCGAGGTCGCCAGCATGCCGACGGCCCGGAGGATGGCGCTGTCGAGCTTCACGTAGCTGCCCACCGCGGCGGCGATCGT
>DASUPA010000367.1:0-10461 GCA_036276335.1 Candidatus Methylomirabilota bacterium
CAGCTGCTGGGCCCGGCGGAGCTGTGCCGGCTCATCCGCGACGCGGGGCGGGTTCCGGCGGAGCGCGACACCCTCTATAGGCACCGCCGCGTGTACGGCGAGGGCGAGTCCCCCGCGTCGCCGCTCGACGCGGTCGACGACGCCGAGGCGCGCTTCGGCTCCTATCGACGATTGATCGCGTCGGGCGAGTTTCGCTTCGGACAGCGGTAGCCGTCGTCAGGCGTTTGTGGTATCAATGCACTCCACATTCAACACCACCGATCGACAGGAGGACCACCCGTGGCGAAGATGATGAGCAAGTCCGCCGTCCTGGCGCACCTCGCCGGCAAGACGAACCTCTCGAAGCGGCAGATCGGCGAAGTCTTCGACGAGACGCTCGCGCTCGCCTGCAAGGAAGCGAAGAACGGATTCGTGCTTCCGGGTTTCGGGAAGCTCGTGCTGGCGAATCGCAAGGCCCGGGTCGGTCGCAATCCGCAGACGGGTGAGCCGATCAAGATCCCGGCGAAGCGGGTCTGCAAGTTCCGGCTCGCCAAGAGCGTGAAGGACGCGGTGCTTGGGAAGAAGTAGGACCCGCCGTCCCACACCGGACCTACAGTCTTCCTCTCCGGAGAGCGGACGCCCCGCGGCGCCGACTCTCGCGTCGGCGACGCTTCCGCGGGTCTGGCAGGGCATCGGCTACCGCCCCCTGCCCGACGCGGGGGCGGCGAGACCGCTGTTCGATTTCGCCGCCGTCCCGTGGCCGCCGGGTCCCGACGTGGCGCTCGCGTGGGGCGCGTGGACGGCCGACGCGCGCGGCGAGCAGCTCGTCGGCGCGGTCGTCGGCGAGCGGAGCCGCGGGGACGCGCTGCTGCACGGACCCGTCGTTCGCACCGGCGCCGGCGCGCCCGACGATCCGCTGGAAGTCGCCGCCCAGCTGGTGGCGGCCGTGCTCGATCACGCCGCCGCCCTCGGCATCACGACGCTCTTCGCGCGTCCCGGCGGCCTCGACCGCGTCTGGGTGCGCTTCGGCTTCATCCCGGTTCCGGAGGTCACGCTGCCCGGGCCGCTCGCCGGCCGGCCCGGCGTGGGGCTCTACGCCTGGCGGGGCGGCAGCGCGCTGTGGACCCTGCGCGAAGCGGTGAATGAGTAGGCGGCCATGCGCATCACGGCCCTCGCCGGAGGCACCGGCGCCGCCAAGCTCCTTCGCGGCCTCGCCGCCTGCGTAGATCCGGCCGCGCTCACGGTCATCGGCAACACCGGGGACGATGCCGACATCTGGGGTCTGCACGTCTCGCCGGACCTCGACTCGGTCATGTACGCGCTGGCCGGCGTGCTCGACACGCAGCGCGGCTGGGGGCGCGCCGGGGAGACCTTCCACTGCCTGGCCGCGATGGCCGCCTACGGCGCGCCCACCTGGTTCGCCCTCGGCGACCGTGACCTCGCGACGCATCTCGCCCGCACGCGCGCGCTCCGGGCCCGGCAGCCGCTGTCCGAGGTGACGGCCGCGCTCGCTCGCAGCCTCGGCGTGCCGGCGCGCCTCCTGCCGATGAGCGACGACCCCGTGCGCACGATCATCCGGACCCCCGACGGCCCGCTCGCGTTCCAGGAGTACTTCGTCCGGGACAAGGCGATGGTCGAGGTCGTGGGCGTCGGGTACGACGGCGCCGCCGCCGCGCGGCCGGCGCCGGGGGTGCGGGAGGCGATCGCCGGGGCGGACCTGGTCGTCGTGTGCCCCTCGAACCCCGTCACGTCGATCGGCCCCATCCTCGCGGTGCCCGGCATCGTCGACGCGCTCGCCTCGACCCGCGCCGCGGTCGTCGGCGTGAGCCCGATCGCGGCCGGGGGCGCCGTGAGCGGCCCGGCCGCCGCGCTCATGCGCGCCCGCGGGCTCGCCGTCTCGCCGGTCGGCGTGGCGCGCGCGTACGCGCCCTGGCTCCGCCGCCTGCTCGTCGACGCGCGCGACGCGGGCGAGGCGCCGGCGCTCGCGCGGCTCGGCGTCACCGCCATCCCCGGCGACATCATGATGCCCGACCCCGCGCGCGCGGTCGCGCTCGCGCGTCGCGTCCTGGACGTCGCGCACGCCGCATGATCGTCGCCGCCGTCCCGGTCAAGGATCTCGTGAACGCCAAGCAGCGGCTCGTCCCGCTGCTCGACCCCGGCGAGCGCCGCGAGCTGGCGGGCGCCATGCTGACCGACGTCCTCACGGCGCTGGGGAGCGCGGCGCTCGATCGCGTGTGGGTGGTGACGCGCGAGCCCGTCGTGGCGGCGCTCGCGCGGGCGCTCGGCGCCGAGCCGCTGGCCGAGGACGACAACCGCGGTCACACCGCCGCCGTCGCGCGCGCGCAGGCCGAGGCCGCGCGGCTCGGCGCCTCCGTCTTCGTCACGCTGCCCGGCGACGTTCCCTGCGTGACGGCGGCCGAGATCCGCGCCCTCGCCGATGCGGTCTCGGGCGTTCGCGCCGCGGCCTTCACGCCGTCGCGCTCCGGGCTCGGCACCAACGGCGTGGCCCTCCGGCCACCGGACGCGATGCGGCTGCGATTCGGCGAGCCGTCGTTCGACGACCACCTCGCCGCCGCCCGCGCGCTCGGCCTGGCGCCGCGCGTGCTCGCGCAGCCGGGCCTGGCGCTCGACATCGACGCCGCCGACGACCTCGCGGCACTGCTCGAGCGGGGCGCCGGCACGCACGCGCACCGCCTGCTCGACGCCTGGGGGGTGCGCGACCGCCTGGCCGCGGCCGGCGCCACGCCGGCGCGCTGAACATGCCGCCCCGGTACGAGGTGATCGGCGTCGAGGGTATCGGCGAGGTGCGGCCCGGCGACGACGTCGCGCGCCTCGTGATCGACGCGGCCGCGCGCCAGGCCACGCCGCTGCGCGGCGGCGACGTGCTGGTGATCAGCCAGAAGATCGTGTCGAAGGCGGAAGGCCGGCTGCTGCGGCTGACCGACGTGACGCCCTCCGCGGTGGCGTCGGCGATGGCGGCCGGGCTCGGCCGCGACCCGCGGCTGGTGGAGATCATCCTGCGGGAGTCGCGCCGCGTCGTCCGCATGGACCGCGGCGTCCTCGTCACGGAGACGCACCACGGCTGGGTCTGCGCCAACGCGGGGGTCGACCAGTCGAACGTCGACGCCGACACGGTCGCGCTGCTGCCGGAGGACCCGGACCGTTCCGCGCGGCGGCTCGGCGAGCGCTTCCGCGCGGCCGCCGGCGGCGACGTGGCCGTGATCGTCGCCGACACGTTCGGCCGCCCCTGGCGCGAGGGCCTGACGAACATCGCGATCGGCGTGGCCGGGATGGCGCCGCTCCGGAGCTACCTCGGCGAGCGCGACCCGGCCGGCCGGCCGCTGCAGGCCACCATCCTCGCCATTGCCGACGAGCTCGCCTCGGCGGCCGAGCCGGTCATGGGCAAGCTCGACCGCATCCCCGCCGCCATCATCCGCGGGCTGGCGGTGGCCCCGGACGACGGCAGCGGCAGCAAGTCGCTCCTGCGGGATCCCAACCGCGATCTCTTTCGCTGACTGGAGGCACCCGTGAACATCGCGATCCTCGGCGGCACCGGGAAGGAAGGCGCGGGACTCGCGACGCGCTGGGCCATCGCCGGCCACTCGATCATCATCGGCTCGCGCGACGCCAAGCGGGCGCATGACAAGGCCGTCGAGCTGCGCGACAAGGCGCACAAGATCCCGATCGTCGGCCACAGCAACGCCGAGGCGGCCGCGCTCGGCGAGGTCGTCGTCATCGCGCTGCCGGCCGCGGGCCTGGCCGCCACGCTGCCCGAGGTCCGCGACGCCTGCCGCGGCAAGGTGGTGGTCAGCACCGTGGTGCCGCTCACCTTCGGCGGGCCGCGGCTGTTCACTCCGCCGCCCGAGGGCTCGGCGGCCGAGCAGGTGCAGGCGCTGCTGCCGGAGGCGCGCCTGGTGGCCGCCTTCCACCACATCGCGGCCCACGAGCTGTCGTCGACGGAGCACGCGATCGAGTGCGACCTGCTGATGTGCGGCGCCGATGCGTCGGCGAAGAGCGTGGTGGCCGAGCTCGGTCGCTCGATGGGCCTCCGGGCGCTCGACGTGGGCCCGCTCTCGAACGCCGGTCCCGTGGAGGGCATCACGGCCGTGCTCGCGACCGTCAACCGCCGCTACAAGCTCAAGAACTCCGGGATCAAGATCACCGGGGTCTAGCCGACATGGGGGGCTCCGGGCGCCCCCCATGCCCCCCCTGGGTGGCTCGGGACGCCCCGGCGCAGCCGTGGCGCCCCTCGAACTCCGACAGGTTCCAAGGAGACCGATCATGGTTGAGACCGCCGTCGTCGTCCGAGAGGCAGACGTGACCGCCTTCCTCGTGGAGGCCCTGAGCGCGATGAAGATGCCGCGCGAGCGCGCCGTCATCACGGCCGGGCTGATGGTGCGCACCGACCTGCGCGGCGTCGACTCGCACGGGATCGACATGCTGCCGCGCTATCACGAGCTCTGGCAGGGCGGCTTCATCGTGATGGACGCCGACCCCGTGCTCGTGAAGGACAGTCTCGCCACCGGCCTCTACGACGGCGCCAAGGGCCTCGGGCACTACGTCTCGACGCTCGCCATGCGGCTCGCCATCGACAAGGCGCGGACCTACGGTGTCGGTGTGGTGGGAGTGCGGAACTCTGGCCACTTCGGCGCCGCCGCCAACTACTCGATGATGGCCCTGCCCCACGACATGATCGGCGTCAGCACGACGAACTCACCGTACGTGGCGATGGTCCCGACGTTCGGCCGCGAGGCAAAGCTCTCCACCAACCCGCTGTCGTTCGCGGCGCCGGCCGGACGCCACGCGCCGTTCGTGCTCGACATGGCGACGACGACGGTCGCCTTCGGCAAGCTGCGGCTCGCCAGCCGCTGGGGCAAGCCGATCCCGTCGGGCTGGGCGCTCGACGACGACGGCGAGCCGACCACCGACGCCGACGTGGCCGTCAAGCATCGGCTGCAGACGCCGCTCGGCGGCACGCGCGAGCTCGGCAGCCACAAGGGCTACGGCCTCGGCATGATGGTCGACATCCTGTCGGGCATCCTGCCGGGCGCCGTCTACGGCGACCTGTTCTTCCGCACCGACCGCCAGGCGCGGCGGCTCCAGGACGTGGGCCACTGCTTCATCGCGCTCGATCCCGCGCGCTTCCGGCCGATCGAGGAGTTCAAGCGCGACATGGACGACTACTTCGACTCGCTCAAGGCCACCCCGCGCGTTGCGGGCCAGGACCGCGTCTACGTGGCGGGCGAGCCCGAGGCGGAGTCCGAGGCGCGGCGCCGGCGTGACGGCATCCCGCTCTCGCCGGCCCTGATCACGCGCGTCGACGCCATCGCGCGGGAGCTCGGCATCCGGCCGCTGGCGCGCGGCTGACCGGGTCAGGCCCGCGACACCGCGAGGCCGAGCCAGATCACGACGAGCGCGAGGACGAGCACGCCGCGATCCAGGCGCGCGATGGCGCGGAGGGGCGGGCCCGGGTCGCCGCCGCCGGCCAGGGCGCCGCGCAGCAGCGGGACGTGGGCGAAATCGCGCTGCGCCGCCAGCGCGACGGCCACGATCACCAGCGTGAACTTCGCGGCCAGCATGACGCCGGCGCCGCTCTCCATGACGTGCTCGAGCGGGCCGAGCTGCGTGACGTTGTAGAACCCGGTGAGGACGACGACCGCGATGGCCGTCCACGTCACCGGCCGCGCGTGGGCGGCCGCCTCCGCGAACGGCGCCGTCGCGCCGCGGCGCGCGGCCGGCAGCAGGACGTGGGTCTGGTACGCGGTGCCGCCGATCCACACGACGACGCCGAGCACGTGCAGGAACACGACGGCGAGGGCCAGGCTCACCGGGCGGTCAGCGCGGCCAGCGCCCGGGCGACGTCCGAGAAGTCGGCGAAGAGCAGGTCGGGCGCGCAGGCCGCCAGCTCGTCGTGGGGGTGGAATCCGGTGGCCACCGCGACCGCCTGCGCGCCGCACGCGCGGGCGCAGTCGACGTCGAGCGGCGTGTCGCCGATGATCGTCACCTGCTCGAAGGAGAACTCCTGTCCGGCGACCGCGCGCGCCCGCGTGACCGCCACCGACGGCAGCCGCCGGCGATCCATGCTGTCGGAGCCGTAGGCCCCGACGCGGAAGAGCGGGAAGAGCCCCGTCGGCCGCAGCTTCACGCGCGCGCCGGCCTCGATGTTGCCGGTGAGGAGCCCCACGAGCGCGTCATCGCGCGAGGACAGCGCGCGCACCACCTCGGCGATGCCCGGCAGCACGGTCACGCCGGTGCCGTCGCCGATCTGCCGCTCGAGGTGGTCGACGTACGCGTCGAAGCAGGCCGCCATCCGCGCCTCGATCACGTCGTCGGCCAGGCCGGCCCCGCGCATGAGGTCGAACACGATGCGCGGATCGGTCTTGCCGCGGAAGTCGTAGCGGTCGATGTCGCCGGCGATTCCGTAGGTCTGCGTCAGCGCGCGCCCGAGCGCGGCGCGCCCGGCGCCGCGGGCCGTCACCAGCGTGCCGTCGACGTCGAAGAGAAAGAGGCGCACGCTAGGGCGCGAGCCGGCGGAGCCGCTCCACGACCGCCGGCACCGCGTCGAGCACGACGTCGATCTCCGCCGCCGCCGTCCAGCGGCCCAAAGTGAAGCAGAGCGAGCCCTCGGACTCCTCGCGCGCGCAGCCGATGGCGCGCAGGACGTGCGACGGCTCGCCGCTCGCCATGTTGCAGGCCGAGCCGGTCGAGGCCGCCACGCCGCGCAGGTCCAGCTCCATGAGGACTCCGTCGGCCTTGACCCCGGGGACGACGAGGCTCGCGTGGTGCGGCAGGCGCGCGGCGCCGCGCGCGCCCGTGAGCCGCGCGCGGGCCACGCGCTGGAGCAGGCCGCCCAGCAGGCGATCACGGAGGGCCGTCAGCCGCGCGGCCTCCGCCGCGCCCTCGCTGCGGGCGAGCTCGGCGGCGACGCCCATGCCCACGATGGCCGGCAGGTTCTCGGTGCCGGCTCGGTACCCGCCCTCCTGGCTGCCGCCGAGGATGATGGGCCCGAGCGGGACCTCCGGGCGCACCCAGAGCGCGCCCGCGCCGGGCGGCCCGTACAGGTCGTTGGAGGACAGCGTGAGGAGGTCGATCGCGCATTCCTCCACGTTGAGCGCCACCCGGCCGGCGGCGCCGACGGCGTCGACGTGAAACGGCACCGCGCGCTCGCGTGCGACGCGCCCGAGCTCGCGGAGCGGCTGCAGGGTGCCGATCTCGCCGTTGGCGGCCATGACCGAGATCAGCGCGGTGTCGCCGCGGACGGCGCGGCGGACGGCGTCCGGATCGACCCGGCCCTCGGCGTCGACGGGCACGTAGGTCACCGCGTAGCCCCGCTTCTCGAGATGGCGACACGCATTGAGCACGGAGATGTGCTCGACGGCCGAGGTCACCACGTGGCGCCCGTTTGCCCGCTGCGCGACGCCGCGGATGCCGAGGTTGTTGGCCTCGGTGGCGCTGGCCGTGAATATGACGCCGCCGGGCGCGCCCCCGAACAGCCGCGCCACCTTGGCGCGGGCGCCGTCGAGCGAGGCACGCGCCTCGAGGCCGAGCGAGTGGGGAGCGGAGGGGTTGCCGACGCCGCCCTCGAGGAACGGTCGCATGAGCGCGACCACCCGGGGGTCGACGGGGGAGAAGCCGCCGTAGTCCAGATAGACCCGGGAGACGGCGGCGGATGCCGCCGTTCTACCGTGTCTTTCGGACGAGGAAGCGGAAGACCGCGCCATGCTTGTCAATCTCCAGGAGGTCGTGGCCGGTGCGAGCCGTCCAGCTCTGCATGTCGGCCTCGGAGGCGGGGTCGTCCGAGAGCATCTCGAGCGTCTGCCCGACGTCCATCTGCTGGAGCGCATCCCGGGTCTTGAGGATGGGCATGGGGCAGAAAAGGCCGATACAGTCGAGCTTTCGGTCCGCCACGATCGGCATAACTCTGTGAAAATTCTGACATTGACACTCGCCGTCGGCAACAAGAATAATGACCGATATGCCTGGTGACGGCTCGTCGGATCTCGCTGCCGCCGGGCGGCGCCTCCGGATCAAGGTTCTCGCCGCACTCGCCCTCGCGGCCGGCGTCCCGGTGCTCGCGCTCGCCGCCGTCGTCGCCGGCCTCGCCCCCCCGGGATCGCTCCCGGGCGTCGTCCTCGTCACCCTCGTCGCCGTGCTGGTCGGCGCCACCGTCATCTGGAGCGTCGGGGGCACCATCGCGCGCATGGCGCGGATGCTGGCCAGCGAGCCGTCCCTCCACGACCCCGACCGGCGCACGGGCGAGGTCGGCACCCTCGTGAGCTTCTTTCGCGGGATGCTCGGCAGCCTCGATCAGAAGGCGGCCGAGAACAGCAGCCTGAGGGCCCGCCTGGAGGCCGCCTATCGCGAGCTCGAGGCCACGAAGGCGGAGCTGAAGGAGACGTCGTTCAAGGACGAGGTCACCGGGCTCTACAATCGCCGCTTCTTCTCGCTGCGGCTCGAGGAGGAGCTGTCGCGCTACCGCCGGTTCAACCATCCGGTGTCGGTCGTCCTGCTCGATCTCGACGGCTTCAAGTCGGTCAACGACAGTCTCGGCCACGCCGTCGGGGACGACACCCTGCGCGACGTCGCGCAGATCCTCATGAAGCACTCGCGCGGGATCAACGTGGTGTCGCGGTACGGCGGCGACGAGTTCGCCGTCCTCCTGGTGGAGACGTCGAAGGCGGGCGCGCGGCTGTACGCCGACCGGATCCGCGAGGTCGTCGCCAAGTATCCCTTCCCTCACGGCAAGATCCTCACGGCCAGCTTTGGCGTCGCGAGCCTGCCGGACGACGAGGCGGAGACGGCGGAGGGCCTCTTCCGTTCCGCGGACGAGGCGCTGTACACGGCCAAGAGGGCCGGCAAGAACCAGGTGGCCGCCGCGTCGGGGTCACCGGCGAAGGTCCTATAAACGTGGAGACGCCCCGGGAGATTCTGATCGTCGACGACGATCGGCAGGTTCGCGACGTGCTGCACCAGATCTTCCTCTCGGCGGGCTACACGTGCCACCTCGCCGAGGACGGCCCGCACGGCCTCGAGGTGTTCGCCGCCACGCGGCCGCCGCTGGTGGTGACGGATCTGAAGATGCCCGGGATGTCGGGCATCGAGCTGCTCCAGCAGGTCCGCCACAAGGACCAGGACGCCGCGGTGATCGTGCTCACCGGCGCCGCCGACGTGAAGACGGCCATCGACAGCCTCAAGCTCGGGGCGCACGACTTCATCATGAAGCCGGTGAACGTCGAGGAGCTGCTCATCGCCGCCGAGCGCGCGCTCGAGCGGCGCGAGCTGCTCATGGAGCGCCGCGCCTACCAGGAGCTGCTCGAGCATCGCGTCGAGCAGGCCACGCGCGAGCTGTCCGCCGCCTACCCCGAGCTCGAGGACACCTACCGCAGCACGCTGGAGGCGCTGGGCTCGGCACTCGACACGCGGGACATCGGGACCGAGGCGCACTCGCGGCGCGTCCACGGCTACGCGCTCGCGACCGCGCGCGCCTACGGCGTGGCGCCGGCGATGCTGCGCGACCTGGCCCACGGGGTCCTCCTGCACGACATCGGCAAGATCGGCATCCCGGACGCCATCTTGCTGAAGCCGGGCCCCCTCACGCCGGAGGAGTGGGCGATCATGCGGACCCACCCCGAGATCGGCAAGCGCCTCATCGAGCGCATTCCCTTCCTCCGCGGCGCGGTGCCCATCGTCTACTCGCACCACGAGAAGTGGGACGGCTCCGGCTACCCGCAGGCGCTGCAGGGCGAGGAGATCCCGCTGGGCGCGCGGATCTTCGCGGTCGTGGACGCCTTCGACGCGATGACCTTCGACCGCCCGTACTCGAAGGCGGTGCCGTTCGAGGCGGCAAAGGCCGAGATCAGGCGCTGCGCCGGCTCGCACTTCGACCCCGCGGTGGTGGACGCCTTCCTCCAGGTGCCGGAGAGGCTGCTCGACGAGATTCGCCGCCGCAGCATCGAGCCGTGAGCCGGCGGCCGTGAAGATCACCGCCGTCCGTGCCTCGTGGCTGCGCGCGATCATCCCGCCCGAGCGGCAGCACGTCAGCGATTTCGGCCGCAACGACTCCTTCAACACCTGCCTGGTGGAGATCGACACCGACGCCGGGCTGACCGGGCTCGGCGAGGCGAAGGTCGGCGCCGGCAACCTCGGCAACTACGCGGCCGTGGTGGAGACGATCCGCTCGGAGCTCGCGCCCCAGCTGGTCGGCCGCGATCCCCGCGACATCGCCCGGCTGTGGGAGGCGATGTACAACGGCGGTCGCGCCCACTACGTGGAGCGCGAGGGACGCACCTTCCCCATCATCGGCCGCCGCGGCGTCACCATCTCGGCGATCAGCGGCGTCGACATCGCGCTGTGGGACCTCCTCGCCAGATCGCTCGACCAGCCTCTCTGGCGGCTGCTCGGCGGCCGCTTCCGGGACAAGGTCCCCGCCTACGCCAGCGGCGGCTGGGCGCCCGTGGGCGCGATCGGCAAGCAGCTCCGGCA
>DASUPA010000368.1:0-10926 GCA_036276335.1 Candidatus Methylomirabilota bacterium
CATCGACACGGCGCAGAACGCGCGCGACTTCGGCCCGATCGCCGACCGCTTCCTCGCGGAGGGGCCGGTCAGGGTGGGCGAGGACTACCTGCGCGGACCGACGCGGATCCAGCTCCTCCGCAAGAACCCGGCGGAGTGGAAGAAGCTCTACACCGAGTTCGCGGAGCTGTCGCCGATCGGCATGGCCTACACGCTGCGCGGGGTGCAGCTCAGGCGGCCGACGATGTACGAGCTCGAGGCCGGGCTGCGCACGCTGCGGGTGCCGACGCTGGTGCTGGTCGGCGAGGAGGACGCGCCCGCGCTCGAGCCGAGCCGCTTCCTGGCGCGCACCATTCCTCACGCGACGCTGAAGGTCTTCCCGAAGACCGGCCACACCCTGCAGCTGGAGGAGCCGGACATGTTCAACGCCGCGGTGCTGGACTTCGTGCGGGGGCTGTAACCATGCCGGCCCCGCGCGCTCCTCAGCGCGTCAGCCCGGCCTCGAGCTCGTCGATGCTGGCGGCGACGATGTCGACCAGCTGATCGACCTCCTCGCGGGTGATGCAGAGCGGTGGCGCCAGGCGCACGACGTGGCCGCGCGCGTAGACGATGGCGCCGCGGTCCCATGCCATCCGGTCGAGCTTCGCGACCTCCGCCTGCGGCAGCGGCTTGCCGGAGCCGTTCGCCTCCACGAACTCCGCGCACACCATGAGGCCGCGCCCGCGGACCTCGCCGACGATCCGTCGCTTGCCGACGGCGGCCGTGAGTCCCTCGAGCAGCCGCTCGCCCATGGCGGCCGCGTTCTCCACCAGGTGGTCCTTCTCCATGATCTGGAGGTTGGCCAGCGCGGCCGCGCAGGCGACCGGGTGGGCCGCGTAGGTGTTCGGGTGGACGTTCTCCTGCTTCGAGTCCTCGGCGAACGCGCCCGCCACGCGGCGGCTCGCGATGCTGGCCGACAGCGGGATGTAGCCCGAGGTGATGCCCTTGGCCACGGACATGAGGTCCGGCACGACGCCCTCGTGCTCGACGCCGAACCAGCGCCCGGTCCGCCCGAAGCCGGTGATGACCTCGTCGGCGACCAGCAGCACGTCCAGCTCGTCGCAGACGGCACGTACCGCCTTCAGCCAGCCGATCGGCGGGATGATGAACCCGCCGGACGAGAGCACCGGCTCCATGATCACGGCGGACACCGTCTCGGGCCCTTCCTTGACGATCGCGTCGCGCAGCTCCCGCGCGCGCCGGGCGACGAGCTCGGCGTCGCTGCCCGTGCCGCGGTCGCGGAAGGGGTAGGGGGGCTTCACCTTGGCGAAGCCGGGCACCTGGAGCGCGGCGTAGGGCGCGGCGAGCGCGGGGAGGCCGCAGATGGCATAGGTCCCCATGGTCGCGCCGTGGTAGCCGCCCTCGAGCGAGATCACCTTGATCTTGCCCGGCTTGCCGCGCGCCATCCAGTAGTGCCGCGCGATCTGCATCGAGCGCTCGTTGGCCTCCGAACCGCTGACGGCGAACATGGTGACGTCGAGGTCGCCCGGCGTCAGCGTCGCCAGCTTCGCGGCGAGCTCGGCCGCCGGCCGGTTGGAGAACTGCCGCGTCGTCGGGTAGTAGGCGAGGCGGACGGTCTGCTCGGCGATGGCCTCCGCGATCTCGCGCCGGCCGTGGCCGACGTTGACCACGGCCAGCCCGGCGAAGGCGTCCATCAGCTTCTTGCCGCGCTCGGTCCACACCCACACGCCCTCGGCGCGGTCCACGACCAGCTCCTCGTCGGCCAGCCAGGGGTGATCCTGCGTCGCGTGCGTCCACAGATGGCGAATGGCGTCGGGGCTCGTCGTCATGGCGCCTACTGTATCATCGGCCGCATGTTCGTCGTGGGGATCGACGTTGGCGGCACCTTCACCGACCTCACGGCCATCGAGGCCGCCACCGGCCGGGTGGTCGTCACCAAGGTGCCGTCGCGCCCGCACGCCGAGGGCGCGGCCGTGCTCGCCGGGCTCGCCGCGCTCGGGATCGCCGGCCGCGACGTCCGCCGGCTCGTGCACGGCACGACGGTCGGCACCAACGCCGTCCTCGAGCGCCGCGGCGCGCGGGTCGCGGTCGTGACGACCGCGGGCTTCCGGGACCTCATCGAGATCGGCCGCACCAAGCGCAACATTCCCGCGCTGTTCGTGCCGACGTTCGTGCGCCCGCGGCCGGTGGTCGAGCGGCGGCACCGGTTCGAGGTCACCGAGCGGCTGGCGGCCGACGGCGCCGTGCTGGTGCCGCTCGACGCCGCGAGCGTGGAGCGCGCGCTCGACGGCGTGGTCGCGGCCGGCGCCGAGGCGGTCGCGGTGTGCCTGCTCCACGCCTATCTCAACCCGGCCCACGAGCGCGCCGTCGCCGACGCGGTGAAGGGCCGGCGGCCGGGGCTGCCCGTCTCGTGCTCGGCGGACGTCGTGCCCGAGTACCGCGAGTTCGAGCGGTTCTCGACGACCGTGCTGAACGCCTACCTCCAGCCGCTCATGGACGCGTACCTGACCGGCCTCGAGGAGCGGCTGCTGGCGACCGGCTACGCGCACGGCGTGCTGACGGTCGGGTCCAGCGGCGGCATGATGACCACGGACACCGCGCGGCGGCTGCCGATCAGGACCATCTTCTCCGGCCCCGCGGGCGGCGTCAGCCAGGCCTGCTTCGTCGGGGCCGCCGCCGGCGTGCGAAGCTTCATCACCTACGACATGGGCGGGACGTCGACCGACGTCTGCCTGGTGCACGAGCTGGCGCCGGTCATGACGTCCGACAGCATGCTCGGGGCGTTTCCGGTGAAGGTGCCGCAGCTCGACATGCATACCGTGGGCGCGGGCGGCGGCTCCATCGCCTGGCTGGACGTCGACGGCAGCTTGCAGGTGGGCCCCCGGAGCGCGGGCGCGGTGCCGGGCCCGGCGGCCTACGGCCTGGGGGGCACCGAGCCGACCGTGACCGACGCCAACGTCGTCCTCGGCCGCATCGGCGGCCGCCGGCCGCTGGGCGGCAGCATCGCGATCGATCCCGGGCGGGCGCGCGAGGTCGTGGCCGCGCTCGCGGCGCGGATGGGCGGCCGCCTGGGCGTCGAGGCGCTGGCCGAGGGCATCGTGCGGATCGCGGTGGCGCGCATGACGTCGGCCATCCGCGAGATCTCGATCCAGCGCGGTCACGACCCCCGGGACTTCACGCTGATCGCGTTCGGCGGCGCCGGGCCCATGCACGCGCTGCCGCTGGCGGAGGAGATCGGCGTGCCGCGCGTCCTCGTGCCCCGGCATCCCGGCAACTTCTCCGCCCTCGGGCTGCTCGCGTCCGACATCAAGCACGACGACGTGCGGACGCGCGTCGGCCCGCTGCGCGAGCGGATGGCGGATCTCCGGGCGGCGCTCGACGAGATGGCCACGGCGGCGCGGCGCCAGCTGGAGCTCGAGGGCTTCGGGCCGGCGCAGCAGCGCCTCGTGCGCTCCGTGGACGTCCGCTACCGAGGCCAGGCCTTCGAGCTGAACGTCGGGGTGGGCGAGACCCCGACGTTCGAGACGATCGAGGCCGACTTCCACCGCCAGCATCGTGCGACCTACGGCCACGCCAGTCCCGACGCCGTCGTCGAGCTCGTGAACGCGCGGCTGATCGCCTACGGGGTCGTGGCCAAGCCGGCCCCGGCGCGCCACGCGGGGGGCGCCTCCTCCCTCGCGGAAGCGCTCGTCGAGCGCCGCCCGGTCTGGTTCGGCGGCGCCGCGCACGACTGCCCGGTGTGGGAGCGCGACCGCCTGCCGGAGGACGCGACGCTTCGCGGGCCCGCGATCGTCGAGGAGTTCGGCGCCACGACGGTCGTCCCGCCGGGGTGGACCGCCGCCGTCGACCCGCACGGCAATCTGCTACTCGAGCGGGAGGCCAGCGCGTGACCGATCCGATCACCCTCGAGGTGCTGCGCGAGGCGTTCGTCTCGATCGTCCGCGAGATGCGCGTGACGCTGGTCCGCACGGCGTACTCCTCCATCCTCTACGAGGGCGAGGACTTCTCCTGCGTGCTCATGGACGGGCGCGCCCAGATCGTGGCGATGTCCAAGGGCCAGGACCATCCGCTCCACATCGTGCCGATCTCCTGGTCGATGCGCGCCGTGCTCGAGAAGTTCGTGGACGACATCCGTCCCGGCGACGTCTTCCTGCACAACGAGCCGTACACCGGCGGTACGCACCTCAACGACGTCGCGATGATCGCGCCGCTCTTCGCGCCGGCCGCCGGCGGCGCGGAGGAGCTGTTCGTCTTCCCGGTGGTCCGCGCCCACTGGGGCGACGTGGGCGGCATGAGCGCGGGCAGCCTGTCCGGGGACGCGACCGAGATCTTCCAGGAGGGCGTGCGCATCCCGCCCATCCGCGTCGTGGAGCGCGGTCGTCCGAACCAGGCGGCGCTCGACCTCCTCTTCGCCAACATGCGCGGGCCGCGGGAGCGCGAGGGCGACTTCAACGCCATGCTCGGCACGTGCCGGAAGGCCGCCGAGCGCGTGGAGGCGCTCGCCGCGCGCTACGGCGCGGCCACCGTGCGCGCCGCCGTCGCGGAGCTGATGGACCGCGCCGAGGCCCGGATGCGCGCCGCCATCCGCGGCCTCCGCGACGGCGAGTACGTCTACGAGGCGCACCTCGAGAGCGGCCGCGGGCGCCTCGAGCCGCTCACCGTCCGCGCGCGGGTGACGGTGGCCGGCGACTCCATCGCGGTGGACCTCGCGGGCACCTCGCCGCAGACGGCCGGCCCGACCAACGTTGGTCCGGCGATGGCGCCGACCGGCGCCTTCACGATCGTGAAGGCGTTCCTCGACCCCGGGGCGGACGTGAACTCGGGCGCCTTCCGGCCGCTCAGCGTCGTGACGCCGCGAGGGACGATCGTCAACGCCGAGCCGCCGGCGCCGTGCGGCGGCATGGTGGAGGTGAAGTACTGCGTCGAGTCGGCCGTGATGGGCGCGCTCGCGCCCGCGCTCGACGGCAGGGTGGCCGGCGACCTCAAGGGCGGCGGCAACCACTGCTACGTCGGCGGGCCGCATCCGCGCACCGGCGAGACGTTCATCTTCTACGAGTACCCCGCCGGCGGCACCGGGGGCTTCGACGGCGGCGACGGCAGCAACGCCGTGCGCGCGTGGACCGAGAGCGACATGACGACGGTGCAGCCGATCGAGGCGGTCGAGCAGCTCTATCCCGTGCGCGTGGAGCGCCTGGCGCTGCGCGAGGACTCCGGCGGCCCCGGCCGCTGGCGCGGCGGGCTGGGGCTCGTGCGCGAGGTGCGGGTGCTGGCGCCGGGCGCCCGGCTCTCCGTGCTGGCCGAGAAGGCGGTGCTGCCGCCGTTCGGCGTCTGCGGCGGCGGCGCCGGCGCCGCGAATCGCTTCCGCGTGCGCCGCGGCGACGCGATCGTCGAGCCGTCCCCGCTGCCCGGCAAGGTGGGCGGGTTCCCGCTGGAGGTCGGCGACGTCGTGACGATGGAGACGTCCGGCGGCGGCGGCTTCGGCGATCCGCTGGAGCGCGATCCCGATCGCGTCGTCGCCGACGTGCGCGAGGGCTACGTCTCCGCCGCCGCCGCGCGCGCGGAGTACGGCGTCGCCTGCAGCGGCCGCGGCCTCGACGCGGCCGCGACGGCCGCGCAGCGCGAGACACTGCGCGGGCGGCGCGTGCGGGTCCGGCTGGTCGGAGCCGAGGCGGTGACGGCCGCCGCCGGGCGCGCGATCCGGCTCGACGCGGACACCGCTGCACGGCTCGGCGTCGAGGCGGGCGCGGTCGTCGAGCTCGTCAATCGCGGCGGGGCGCCGCTGCGCGCGTGGGTGACGGAGATTGCCGGGCCGGCCGGGGAGGCGGCGCTGGCGCCGGTCGCGCTTCGCATGCTGGGCGCGGCCGACGGCGCCGAGCTCGAGATCCGGGCGGTCCACTCGGGGGTGCTGGGATGATCAAGAGGAGGTCATCCGCTGAGCTACTACGGGCCCGGTCCTTGCAGTGCTTCCACGCGCGGGGGGCTCGCGATGCGATGGGCTGGCGGACGGCGTAGCCGCAACATCGAGGACCGTCGGGGAATGGGCGTGCCGCTCGGCGTGGTCGGCGGCGGTCTCGGCACCGTGGTCGTGCTGCTTCTCGCGCTCTTCTTCGGCCTGGACCCTGGCGCGATCCTGAGCACGGGCGACCCTGAGCTCAGCGTCCCGTCCGGCGCGCCGCCGTCGACCTCCGCGCCGGCGGACCGCCAGGCGGACTTCGTCTCCGTCGTGCTCGCCGATACCGAGGACACCTGGGCAGTCCTCTTCCGTGAAATGAACCGCGAGTACATCCCGCCGAAGCTGGTGCTGTTCCGCACGGCCGCCCAGTCGGCGTGCGGCCTGGCGGGATCGGCGGTCGGCCCCTTCTACTGCCCGAGCGATCGTCGCGTCTACCTGGATCTCGACTTCTTCCGGGAGCTCGGGGAGCGCTTCCGGGCACCCGGCGACTTCGCCCAGGCCTACGTGATCGCCCACGAGGTCGGGCACCACGTCCAGGCGCTCCTGGGCATCACCGAGCGGGTGGCGGTCATGCAGCAACGCACCCCGCGCCGCGAGGCCAACGCCCTCTCCGTCCGGGTCGAGCTCCAGGCCGACTGCCTGGCCGGCGTCTGGGCGTATCACGCGAACGAGAGCCGTCAGCTCCTGGAGGAAGGCGACGTCGAGGAAGGGCTACGCGCGGCCGCGGCGATCGGCGACGACCGTCTGCAGCGACAGGCGCAGGGGCAGGTCACTCCCGACTCCTTCACGCACGGGACGTCCGCGCAGCGGTCCCGCTGGTTCAAGCGGGGGTTCGACACCGGCGAGATGCGCCGATGCGACACCTTCGCCGCGTCGACGCTCTAGCTCGCTCAGCCGCGGCCGACGAACGGCATCTTCGTCGCCATGACGGTGAGGAAGAGCACGTTGGCGTCGAGCGGCAGGCTGGCCATGTACACGACCGCCCTGGCGACGTTCTCGACGTTCATCGTCGGCTCCGCCTCGACCGAGCCGTTCGCCTGCGGCACGCCCTTCTTCATGCGCTCGGTCATCGGCGTGGCGGCGTTGCCGATGTCGATCTGACCGCACGCGATGTCGTACTTCCGCCCGTCGAGCGCCGTCGACTTCGTGAGCCCGGTGATGGCGTGCTTGGTGGCGGTGTAGGGGGCGGAGTTCGGGCGGGGCGCGTGCGCGGAGATGGAGCCGTTGTTGATGATGCGGCCCCCGCGCGGCTGCTGGCTCTTCATGATCTTGATCGCCTGCTGCGTGCAGAGGAAGGCGCCGTTCAGGTTCGCGTCGACGACCGTCTTCCATTGCTCGTAGGTGAGATCCTCGAGCGGGATGGCCGGGGCGCCGGAGCCGGCGTTGTTGAAGAGGAGGTCGAGACGCCCATAGGTGGCCTTCGTCTTCGCGAAGAGCGCCTGCACCGACTGCGGATCGCCGACGTCGGTCGGGACCACCATCGCGAGCCGCGAGCCCGCCTCCGTCCCCTCGGTGGCCGTGGCCTCCAGCGCTTCCTTGCGACGTCCCGCGAGCACGACGGCGTACTGCTCGCGCAGCAGCGCGAGCGCCACCGCCTTGCCGATGCCGGTGCCAGCTCCCGTCACGACCGCGACCTTGTTGGTAGCCATGCCGGGATGCTATCACGGTGGCGCGCCATGAACCCCGGACCCGGGAGGCCGCCAGGCGAGCGCGCCGGCGAGCCTCGGGGAGGCCCCATGAAAGCTGCCTGTGTCGCCGGAGCGGTGCTGTCCCTGCTCCTCATCGCCCGTATCGTGTGCGCGGCCGATCTCACGTACGACGACGCCTACCTGACCGGCTACGCCACCGCCGTGCTCGAGCGCGAGCTCCAGCTGCGCGCGCCGTCGCTGACGGTGCGCGGCGGCGTCGTCACCGTGGACGCCGTCGACCTGCGCGGCGTCGATGCCGAGCGCGTGACGGCGGCGCTCGCGCGGATCCCGGGCATCGTCCGCGTGGACGTCATCTCCGGCCCGCCGCCGCCCGGTGCACCCACCGCCGCCGAGCCGCCCGGGACGCCGACGATCACCTCCAGACCGGCGCGGGACTTCCAGCTCGGGCTGCTCCCGGGCGGTCAGCTCTTCCGGCCGCTGATCGCCGATCCGCGCTGGCCGCACTTCGCCGCCGCGTACCAGTACTACTCGAACGAGGACGAGATCGCCCACGTCGGGGCGGTCAGCTTCGGCGAGACGTTCACGCTCTACCGGGAGCGGCTCGGACCTGGATGGTGGGAGCTGGGCATCCAGGCCGGCGTGTTCGCCGTCTTCGACCTCGCCGCGGAGTCCTCGGACCTCATCAACGCCGACTACATGGTGGGCGCGGTGCTGGGCTACCGCTACGGCGACTTCTCGGCGCTGGGAAGGCTCTTCCACCAGAGCAGCCACATCGGCGACGAGTTCCTGCTGGCCAACCGGGTGCGCAACCGTGTGAACGTCAGTTACGAGAGCGTCGACCTGCGGGTGTCGTACGACTTCTTCGACGACGCGCTGCGCGTGTACGGCGGCGGCGGCGTCCTCTTCGACCAGGAGCCGGCGTCGCTCGACCCGTGGTCGGCACAGTGGGGTGTCGAGTTCCGGAGCCCGTGGCCGGGGCCGACCTCCGCCTGGCGTCCCATCGCGGCCATCGACATGCAGAACCGGCAGGAAAACGACTGGGCGGTGGACATTTCCCTGCGCGGCGGCGTGCAGTTCGAGGGCGTGCTGGCCGGCCGCAGCCTTCAGTTGCTGCTCGAGTACTTTCGCGGGCACTCTCCGAACGGCCAGTTCTACAACGACAAGGTGGACTACCTCGGGGTCGGCGTGCACTTCAACTTCTGACGGCGAGGGGGGCCTGACGACGCCGGCGAGTCGTCGGCATTCCGCCTGCAGCCGCCTCCGGCATGCCCGTCGGACCGTACCGGCTGCCCGACCTGGGTGGCAGGACCGTTCTCGTGGTGGACGACCTTCTCGAGGACCGCAGCATCGTGGCCTCCATGCTCGAGCTGGCCGGGGCCGGCGTGTTCGAGGCGACCTGCGGCGAGGAGGCGAAGACCACCATCCCGCACCTGCGGCCCGACGTCGTCGTCACCGAGCTGGCGCTTCCCGACGCCACGGGGCTCGAGCTCGCCCGCTGGATCCGCCAGTCCGACCAGGCGAGCCTCCGCGCGACGGTGCTGGTGGCGCTGACGCGGTGGGCGCGGGAGTACTCCTGTCACGCGGCGCGGGCGGCCGGATTCGACGGCTACTTCACGAAGCCACCGACGACCGACGACCTCGTCATGGGCCTGGCCGCCCTGCTGCGAGCGCCGCGCAAGCCGGTCTGACGGGCGACGGCCGCCGCGATGGCCGCGTGGGCGGCAGCGAGCGTCCCAGCCGGACGGCGTCTGCGCTACCATGCCGCCATGACCACGCTGACCGTCGAACGTCCGGAAGAGCTGATCCAGCACATCGGGCGCGAGCTCGGGCCCTCGGAGTGGCTGACCGTGGAGCAGGCGATGATCGACAAGTTCGCGGACGCCACCGGTGATCACCAGTGGATCCACGTGGACGTCGAGCGCGCGCGCCGGGAGATGCCAGGCGGCAAGACCATCGCGCACGGTTATCTCACGCTGTCCCTCGTCCCGCGGCTGGCCGCGACCCTGTTGAAGGTGACCAAGCGGCGCCACGGGCTGAACTACGGCTCCAACAAGGTGCGGTTCACCAACACGGTGCCGGCGGGCGCGAGGATCCGCCTGCGACAGCGGCTGGCCAACGTGGAGCGCGTGGCGGGGGACGGGTTTCGCGTCACCTCCGAGATGACCGTGGAGGTCGAGGGGCAGGAGCGGCCCGCGCTCGTCGCCGAGGTCATCGGCGTGCACTACGCCTGAGGCGCGACTGCTCGCCGCGAGCCTCGGCGCGCTGCTGCTCGTCGCATCCAGCCGTCCCGGCGTCGAGCCGCCCATGCCGTGGGCGTGTCCGGAGAGCCACCCGATCAAGGGCTACGTCTCGCGGGAGTCGGGCTTGCGCGTCTACTACCTGCCGGGCAGCCGCTTCTACGAGGAAGCGAGCCCCGAGCGCTGCTACGCGACCGAGGAGGAGGCCCGCCGGGACGGCAGCGTGCCGGCACGCCGTGCCGAGCCCGTCGATGCTCGTACCGGAGATCAGCACGAGCGGCGCACGGGCGCGACCGGGACGAGGGTCGAGACCTTCGGCGGTGTGAGACCCGGTGGCTAAGGTCTACGTCGTCACCGCGCCGGAGCGGATCCGGGGCGTGTACGAGACGTGGCCGGCCTGCGAGGCGGCGGTGAAGGGCGTTCCCGGCGCCCGGTACCAGGCGGTGGCCAGCCGGGCGCAAGCCGAGGCGATGCTCCGGGGCGAGGGGACCGCGCTCACGCCGGGCCTGTACGCCTTCGTCGACGGCAACCACCTGGGCGGCGTGGGCGTGGTGCTCGTCGACGCGTCTGGAGAGGCTCCGGAGGTCGTCGAGGAGCTGGGAATGACCGTGACGCAGGTCTTCGCGGGCGGCGCCGTCCCGCCGCTCGCGACGCCGGGCGCCATCGCGAGCGCGCTGGCGCGGCTCCGGAACGTGCTGGCGGAGCTGGCGGCCCTGTACCTCGCGCTCCGCCTCGTGCCCGAGGGTAGCGCGGTGACGGTCGTCCACGACTACGAAGGGGTGGGGGCGTGGATGACGGGCCGCTGGAAGACGAAGGATCCGCTCGTCGCCGAGGTCGTCGCCGCCTGCAAGGCGCTGGCGTCCTCGCGGCGCCTGACGCTGGCCTTCCAGCATCAGCGCGGACATCAGTCCACCTGGGCCGGGCGCGACGACCTCGCCCACTTCAACGCGCGCGCGGACACGCTCGCCTCGGACGCCGCCTCCGGACGCTGACGCTTCCGCGCGGCGTCGGGAGCGTGCGGGCGGGGCGGGGGCCGGGGTGGGCATCGGGCGACCGCGCAAATCGACTGTGCCAGGACGCCTGTAAGCGGGGCAACGATTCCAAGCCG
>DASUPA010000369.1:0-4151 GCA_036276335.1 Candidatus Methylomirabilota bacterium
GCGATCCGGTTGAACGTGGCGGGTTCGAACAGGTAGTGACGCAAATCGCGATCCGTCACCACGCCGATCAGCGCGCCGCGCCGGTCCACGACGGGCAGGTGCCGGACCTGGCTGCGCATCATCCGCTCGACGGCCTCGTGACACGTGGCGGTGTCCTCGATCGTCACCACGCCCTTGCTCATGAGCTCTCTGACCTTCATCGTCGTTCCTCCAAGCGATTCGTCTCGCGAGCCCGCGGCCGCCCCTCCAGTGCAACGTGAATGCCGAGACTCCGCTCAGTCCGGGGACGCCGCGCGGTTCAGCGCCTGCTCCACGGTCCTGGCGAACACGTCGGCCGTGAACGGCTTGCTGAGAAAGGCGGCGGCGCCGGCGGCCAGCGCGGCCGCCCGGTTCTTCTCGGAGACGTATCCGGACATCACGATCGCGGGCACCGGGGGCCTCAGGCCGGTGGCGGCGCGCACCAGCGCGAGGCCGTCCCCGTCCCGCAGGCGGAGGTCGGAGACGAGAAGCGCCGGCGACGCCTCGAGCAGCGCGGCCTGGCCGCTCTCGCACGAGCCGGCGGTCACCACGCGATACCCACGGCGTGTCAGCAGACGGGCGCAGGTCTCGGCGAACTCGAACTCGTCGTCGACGACGAGCACGACGACGTCGGCCGCGCGCTCGAGAGCCGGGGTCTTCATTCAGGTCGACATGGTGGCGTCGCCTTCCGCAGAGCAACCCCGGTGCCAGATGCAGACACCGAGAAACATGGACTTCCGGCTCGGCGAGCCCCGGGCACTCTGGGGCGGCGCCGCCGCGCCTGGGGCGGCCGCGCCGCGCGGGCGCACCTACCGGATGCCGTGCTTGGTGACGAGGCGGTGGAAGGTCTTGCGATCGATCCCGGCGTCCTTCGCCGCGGCCGAGATGTTGCCGCCGTGCCGCTCGAGGAGCTGCCGCAGGTACGAGGCCTCCAGCACGCCCATCCACTGCTCCTTGGCGTCCTTCAGCGGGAGCGAGCCGGCCGAGAGCCGGGCGTTCCCCGCCAGCTCCGCGGGCGCGGACTCCTGGCCGCCGTCCCGCACGTGGTCCGGCAGGTCGTCGGGCGTGATGGTGTGGCCGTCGGCGAGCGCGCAGGCGCGCTCGACGACGTTCTGCAGCTCGCGAACGTTGCCGGGCCAGCGATAGGCCTCCAGGGCGCCCATGGTGGCCTCGTCGCAGGCGGTCACCCGGCCCTGCCCGTACCGCTTGAGGAACGCGTGGACGAGCAGGCGCACGTCGCCCGTCCGCTCGCGCAGCGGCGGCAGCCGGATCTCGATGACGTTGATCCGGTAGTAGAGCTCCTCCCGGAAGGTCCCGGCCGTGATCGCCTCACGAACGTTGCGGTTCGTGGCCGACACCACCCGGACGTTGACGTCCACGAGTCCGGTGCCGCCGACACGGCGGATCTGGCGCTCCTGGAGCGCGCGCAGCAGCTTGGACTGCAGGCCCAGCGGCAGCTCGCCGATCTCGTCCAGGAAGAGCGTGCCGCCCTCGGCGATCTCCATGAGCCCGGGCTTCGTGCGGACGGCGCCGGTGAACGCGCCCTTCTCGTGACCGAACAGCTCCGACTCGAGCAGGTTCTCCGGCAGCGAGGCGCAGTCGACCGGCACGAACGGATGGGCCACCCGCGGGCTGTTGGCGTGGACCGCGCGCGCGATGAGCTCCTTGCCGGTCCCGGACTCGCCGAGGATGAGGATGTTCGCCTCCGACCGCGCGGCCTTCTTCACCAGCTCGAACACCTGCGCCATGGCCGGGCTGCGGCCGATGACGTTCTCGAGGCCCAGCGCCGCCGCGAGCTGCGCGCGGAGGTTCAGGTTCTCCACGCCGAGCGCGCGCTGGCGCAGCGCGCGCTCCACGCCGACCGTGAGCTGGTCCACCGAGAACGTCTTGGGCAGGTAGTCGAAGGCGCCGGCCTTGATCGCAGCCACCGCGGACTCGATGCTCGCGAAGGCCGTCACGACGATCACCGGCAGCGTGGGGTCGAGGTCGTGGGCCCGGCGCATCAGCTCCAGGCCGTCCACGCCCGGCATCTTGACGTCCGTCAGCAGCAGGTCCGGGCGCTCCGACTCGAGCAGGGCGAGCGCGCGCTCGGGGTCGGTGGTGCCGAGCACGCGGTAACCGGCGCGCCGCAGCAGCCGCGTGCAGTTCTCCACCATCTCCGGCTCGTCGTCCACCACCAGGATCCGCCCCTCGCTCACGCCGTCCCCCGCGTGTCGGCGACGGGCAGGCTCACGACGAACGTGGTTCCCTTCCCCGGCGTCGACTCGACGTCGATGGTACCGCGGTGGTCCTCCACGATCCCGTAGCTGACCGACAACCCCAGGCCCGTGCCCGAGGCCTTCGTCGTGAAGAACGGATCGAAGATGTGCGCGAGGTCCTCGGCGGCGATCCCTCGCCCGGTGTCGGCGACGGCGAGGCGGACGCGGTCGCCGTCCGCGGCGGTCGTGATCCGGATGTCGCCGCCCTCCGACAGGGCCTCAACGGCGTTGGTCACGAGGTTCAGCACCACCTGCTCGAGGGCGTTGGGGTGGGCGAGGATCCGCGGCAGCGGCTCCTCGAGCTCGGGGTGGAGCCGGGCCCGCTGCCGGGTGAAGTCCGTGGTGACGAGAAGCAGGACGTTGCGGACGACCTCGTTCATGTCGACCAGCGCGCGGTCGCGCGGTGTCTCGCGGGCGAACGAGAGGAGGTTCTTCGCGATGGTGGCGACCCGGATGGCGTTGCGGTGCACGACCCGGAGATCCTCGATCGTCTCGGCCGGGAGCTTGTTCGCCTCGGCGTCCATGAGGATCAGCTCGATGCGCGCGGTCATGATGCCGATCGGATTGTTCACCTCGTGGGCGATGCCGGCGGACAGGCGGCCCAGCGCGCTCAGGCGCTCCGCCTGGCGCGTCGCCCGCTCCATCGCCTTGCGCTCCGTGATGTCGGTGACGAAGGCCATCGCGCGCAGCCCGTCGTCGGTCTGGAGGTAGCTCAGGGAGATCTCCACGGGAAACTCGGAGCCGTCGCGGCGGCGCGCGGTGAGGTCGAGCCCGCGCCCCATCGACCGAACGCGCGGATCGCGCATGTACCCGGCGCGATGCACGGCGTGCCGGGAGCGAAAGCGCTCCGGGAGCAGGATCTCGAGCGGCCGCCCCGCGAGCTCCGTGCGCGGGTACCCGAACATCGCCTCCATCTGGCGATTCACCGCGATGATGGCCCCGGCCGCGTTGACGATCACGATGCCCTCGGACGCGGCCTCCAGGATGACGCTGGCCTGCGACTCGCTGCGCTGCAGGGCGTCCAGGGCGCGCTGGCGCTCGCTGACGTCGCGCAGGATCGCGGAGGCGCCGAGCACGCGACCGTCGGGCGTCCGGATGGGCGCGACGCTCAGCACGACGGCGATGCGACGCCCGTCCTTTCCCCGTCGCACCGTCTGGAGGCGGTCGACGATCTCGCCGCGCGCGATGCGCCCGCGGAGCTCCTCCTCCTCGGCGAGGCGATCATCCGGAATGATGATGCTGATCGGTTGCCCGAGCGCCTCGGCCGCCGTGAAGCCGAAGATCCGCTCGGCGGAGGGATTCCACGCGGTGATCACGTCATCGACCGTCTTGCCGATGATCGCATCCTCGGACGACTGCACGATGGCGGCCAGGCGTGCGGCAAGCTCCGCGTCGCTCGACAGCCCACGGGCCTTCATCCTGCACGATGATATCCCTCCCGCGGCGGAAGGGATAGATGCCGTGGCGCTCACCGACCCCGCCCGCCGCGGCGTGCGACAAGCCAGACGACGCCGAGCAGCGCGACGGCCCCCGCGGCCACGACCCACACAAGGCCGCCGTGCCAGAGCAGCCAGACGCACATGAGGGTCCCCGCCGCCGCCACGACGGCGTCGCGGGCCCAGACGCCGCCGGTGGTCGTCGATCGCCCGGGACGGACCTACCCCGGCCGGGGCGCTGACGCCCCAGCCGGACCAAGGCGTCTGTCGTGTAACCTCGCGTCGCTCCGCGCGTTCGCTCTGGCACCGCCGTTGCTCTTACAGCACGCGAGCGCGGTCGGCCGGACCGCCGAGGAGGCCGTCAATGACGCCCAGGAAGATTCTCGTGCCGCTCGATGGCTCGCCCCTGGCGGAATCCGCGCTCGCGGACGCCGTCGAC
>DASUPA010000370.1:0-9450 GCA_036276335.1 Candidatus Methylomirabilota bacterium
CATCTGCGCCAGGCGATCCCCGGCTGCGAGAAGCTCGAGGCGCTCGGCAACGACGAGTACAAGGCGACGATGAAGGTCGGTGTCGGCGGCGTGAAGGGCACCTTCGAGGGCAAGGTGCGCCTCACCGAGAAGAAGCCCACGGACTCCTACAAGATGGCCGTGGAGGGCACCGGCGGGCCCGGCTTCGTGCGCGGCGAGACGGTGATCACGCTGACCGACGTCGCCGGCGGCACGCGCGTGTCGTACAACGCCGACGTCCAGGTGGGAGGGCTCATCGCCTCCGTGGGCCAGCGCATGCTCGGCGGCGTCTCGAAGATGATGGCGGACAAGTTCTTCGGCCGCATGAGCGAGCTGCTCCAGGCGCCGTGAGCGCCGGCGCCCGGTACCTCGAGCCGCGGCTGGAGCGCGCCTCGCGCGCGCGGCTGCGTGCGCTCCAGCTCCAGCGGCTGCGCGCGCAGGTCGCCCACGCCGCCGCGCACAGCCCGTTCTACCGGCGCAAGCTGAAGGCGGCGGGCGTCAAGCGGACGACCCTGCGCACACTCGACGACCTGCGCGCGCTGCCGTTCACCACGAAGGACGAGCTGAAGGAGAACCAGGCGGCGCACCCGCCCTGGGGCGACCTCCTGGCCGTGCCCTTCGAGGACGTCGTGCGCATCCACATGACGTCGGCGACCACGGGCCGGCCGCTCGCCTTCCTCGACACGGCCGCGGACTGGCACGGCTTCTATCACTCGTACGCGCGCTCGCTGCACGCCTTCGGCGTGCGCAAGGCCGACATGGTGATGGCGGCCTTCTCGTATGGTCCGTGGATCGGCTACTGGTCGGGCTTCTACGCCGCGCAGGACCTCGGCTGTCTCGTCTTCCCGGCCGGCGGGCTCTCGACGGACCAGCGCATCGACGCGCTGATGACCTATCCCATCACCGTGCTCGGCTGCACGCCGTCGTACGCGCTCTTCCTGGCCGAGCACGCGGCGCGCAAGGGCATCGATCTCGCGAAGCAGACGAAGATCCGGATCACCTGGCACACGGGCGAGCCGGGCGCCTCCATTCCCGCCACGCGGGCGAAGATCGAGGCGGCCTTCGGCGCCCAGGCCTTCGACCTGCCCGGCCTGACCGAGATCGCGGCCTGGGGCTTCGAGTGCGACGCCCGCTCCGGGCTCGTCCACGTCCACGAGGACTACTGCTACCCCGAGGTGCTCGACGAGGCCGGCGAGCCGGTGAAGCCCGGCGGGCGCGGCGAGCTCGTCTTCACCAGCCTCTTTCGCAAGGCCATGCCGCTCGTCCGGTATCGCACGCGGGACGTGGTGCAGGTGGCCGACCGCCGGTGCCCGTGCGGGCGGACGCTGCTGGCGTTCGAGGGCGGCGTGCTGGCGCGGCTCGACGACATGAAGAAGGTGCGCGGCGTCATCGTCTATCCGCGGCGCATCGAGGAGCTGGTGCGGCCCTTCGCGGGCGTGGACGAGTTCCAGATCGTGTTCCGGCGCCACGAGGGCCTGGACGACATCCTCCTCCGCGTCGATCCCGCGCCGTCGCTGTCGCGGGCGGAGTGCGACGGGCTCTGCGCGACGCTCGCCGACGCGCTGCGGGTGGGGCTCGGCATCCGCGTGACGGTGGAGGCCACCACGCCCGGCGAGCTGCCGCGCTGGGACCACAAGGCCCGCCGGGTCAAGGACGAGCGGACGGAGGTGCCGTTCTGATGAAAGCGGCCTTCTTCAAGGAGCACGGCGGCAGCGACAAGATCATCTACGGCGAGTACCGGGACCCGGTGCCGCAGGCGGGCGAGGCCGTCGTGCGCGTGAGGGCCTGCGCGCTCAATCACGTCGACATGCTGCTGCTCGACGGCCGCTATCCGCCGCCGGAGGGGCTGCCGCACGTCAACGGCTGCGAGGTCACCGGCACCGTGGAGGCGACGGGCGCCGGCGTCGCCGGGCTGACGAAGGGGCAGCGGGTGATCGTCTTCCCGGGCTTCTCGTGCGGCACCTGCGAGTTCTGCCTGCGCGGCGAGCGGACGGTGTGTCTCCGCTACGGCTACCTCGGCGCCGCGAAGGACGGCGGGTACGCGGAGCTCGTGAAGGCGCCGGCGGCGAACCTGCTGCCCCTGCCGGAGGCGATCTCGTTCGAGGCCGGCGCCGCGGTGCCGCTGGCGATGCTCACCTCGTGGCACGCCCTCATCGCGCAGGCCAACCTGCGGCCCGGGCAGACGGTCCTCGTGCAGGCGGCCGGCAGCGGCGTCGGCAGCGCGGCCATCCAGATCGCGCGGCTGGTCGGCGCCCGCGTCATGACGACCGTGGGCAGCGACGACAAGGTCGAGTTCGCCCGGTCCCTCGGCGCCGAGCACGTCGTCAACTACCGCACGCAGGACTTCGTCGAGGAGGCCAAGAAGTGGACGGGCAAGCGCGGGGTCGACGTCGTCGTCGAGCACATCGGCGGCGAGACCTTCGAGCGCTCGTCGTACGCGCTCACGCGCCTGGGCACCCTGGTCTCGATCGGCTCGCACGACACCCACTGGGGCCGCCTCGACCTCCGCCACGTGTACTCGAAGAACCTGCGCATCCTCGGGACGAACCTCGGCTCGATCCTGGAGCTCCGCACGATCCTCGACTACCTCGCGGCCGGCCGGCTGAAGCCGGTCATCGACCGGACGTTCGCGCTGAAGGACGCGCGCGCGGCCGTGCAGCACGTGCTCGACCGCAAGAACAAGGGAAAGGTCCTGCTCGTCCCTTGACGCTGGCCGGCCTCCTGGAGCGCGCGGCGCAGCGTCGGCCCGACGCCGACGCGGTCGTCGACGGCGAGCGGCGGCTCGGCTATGCCGAGCTCGCGCAGCGGGCGCGTGCGCTCGGCGCCGGCTTCCGGCGCCACGGCGTCGGCCGCGGCGACCGCGTGCTCATCGTGCTGCGCAACCGGCTCGAGCACGTGCTCGCGTACTGGGCGCTGCAGGCGATCGGCGGCGTCCCGACGCCGGTGAACTTCCGCCTCGCGCCCGGCGAGCTCCGCTACGTGCTCGAGGACTCCGGCGCGCGGCTGGCGCTGTGCGAGCCCTCCACCGCGCCCGCGCTGGCCGAGGCGGCGGCGGGCCTGGCGGTGCGGCTCGTCGCCGTCGGCGCGGACGGGCCGCCGGGCGCGCTCCCGTTCGCGGAGGTCGCGGCGGGCGTCCCGGCCCCGGAGCCGGCGCCCGGCGTCGAGGAAGGCGACCTCTCGCTCATCCTCTACACGTCGGGAACGACCGGCCGGCCGAAGGGCGTGCCGAGGACGCACAAGAACCACTACGCAGGCGCGGTCGCCCACGTCGTCCAGTGCGGCTACACGTGGAGCGAGCGCACGCTCGGCGTCATGCCGCTCTACCACACGATGGGCATCCACTCGCTCACGAGCATGGCGGCCGTCAACGGCTGCTTCGTCTGCCAGCCGGAGTGGAGCGCCGCGGAGGCGCTGCGGCTCATCGCGGCCGAGCGGGTCACGGCGCTGTACCTGATCCCGACGCTGTTCTGGGACCTCGTGCACGCGCCGGGCTTCGACGCCGCCCGGGTGGGCTCCGTCACCAAGCTGGCGTATGCGGGCGCGCCGATGCTGGCGCCGCTGACGGAGGCGTGCCTGCGCGCCTTCCGGCCGGCCGTCTTCGTCAACCACTACGGCTCCACGGAGATCTACACCTTCACCGTGCGCCCGGACGTCGGCGCCAAGCCGGGGTGCGCGGGCCGGCCGGGGCTGCACTCGGCCATCCGCGTCGTCACCGCGGCCGCCGAGCGCCGGGTGGGACCGGACGAGCTCGTCAAGCCCGGCGAGAAGGGCGAGATCATCGCGAGCCTCGACTCCGACGAGGCGTTCGCCGGCTACTGGCGCCGTCCCGACGCCGACGCCCGGGCGCTCCGCGACGGCTGGTACTTCACCGGGGACATGGGCTGGGTCGACGAGGACGGCGAGCTGTACGTGGCGGGCCGCGTCGACGACATGATCATCAGCGGCGGCGAGAACATCCACCCGGTCGAGGTCGAGGAGGTCCTGGCGCGGCACCCCGAGGTGGCGGACGTCGCGGTGGTGGGCGAGCCGGATCCCCGGTGGGGCGAGCGGGTGGTCGCTTTCGTCGTGCCGAGGGCGGCCGGGCTCAGCGCCGAGGCGCTCGACGCCTACTGCCGCGGCGTGCCGGACCTGGCCGCCTTCAAGCGTCCGCGCCGGGTGGTGTTCGTGAACGAGATCCCGAAGACCGCTTCGGGTAAGATCCTGCGACGCCTGCTGCGCGACGGGCAGTACTCGGAGATCACGACATCACACCCCCGGGGGGGCCGGACGTGAGCGAATTCCTGAGAGTGGAGCGCAAGGGCCCGCTGGCCACCATCTGGATCGACCGCCAGCCGAAGATGAACACGATGACGGTCGCGATGCGCAACGAGTTCCCGGGCATCTTCCAGGTGCTCGAGGGCGACGAGTCCGTGCGGGTGATCGTCATCCGCGGCGCCGGCGGCAAGGCCTTCAGCGCCGGCGGGGACGTGGCGGAGTTCCTCACGCTGGCGCCGGCGGACCTCGAGATGTGGGGCGACACCCTGACCGCCGCCGAGCGCTGCCGCAAGCCGGTCATCGCCGCCATCGACGGGTATGCGATGGGCGCCGGTCTCGAGCTCGCGGTGGCCTGCGACTTCCGCGTGGCGACCCTCCGCTCGGAGTTCGCGTTCCCCGAGGTGCGGCTCGGCATGATCCCGGGCTCCGGCGGCACGCAGCGCGCCATGCGGCTGGTCGGGATGACGCGGGCCAAGCTGTTCATGATGACCGGCCAGCGCATCTCCGCCGAGCGGGCGGAGGCCTGGGGGCTCATCACCCAGGCGGTGACCAACGACAAGCTCGACGAGGCGGTCGGGGCGCTCGGCGGCGAGCTCGCCGAGCGCGCGCCGCTCGCGCTCCGCACGCTGAAGATGGTGCTCAATCGCGGCGCCGACGCGCCGCTGGACACGGCGCTGGAGCTCGAGCGCAAGGCCTACGCGTGGCTGCGCTCGACGCACGACTACGAAGAGGGCGTCCGGTCGTTTCTCGACAAGCGGCCGCCGACGTACCGGGGGAGATGACCGTGGCGCACTCGTTCGGCCTCATCCTCGCCAACCGCGCGGTCGTGCTCGGCGCCATCAAGGCGCGCGATCTGCTGGAGCTCTCGACGGCCGCCGAAGACTCGGGCGCCTTCGACACGATCTGGGTCGGCGACAGCCTGCTCGCCAAGCCGCGCCTGGAGTCGGTCACGCTGCTCTCGGCGCTCGCCGGCGTCACGCGGCGGATGCGGCTCGCGGTCGGCTGCATGGCGACGTTCGTGCACCGCCATCCGGTGCTCTTCGCCCAGCAGTGGGCGAGCCTCGACGTCCTCTCCGAGGGCCGCGCCTGGCTCGCCGTCTGCCTGGGTGGCCCCGACGAGCAGAGCGCCGCCCAGGCCCTGGAGCACACCGTGATGGGCGTGCAGGCCGCCGAGCGCGTCGGCCGGCTCGAGGAGGGCATCGTGATCCTCCGCAAGCTGTTCGGCGAGGCCAGGGCCTCGCACGCCGGGACGTTCTATCGGTTCGAGGGCGTTTCGCTCCAGCCGCGACCGGTGCAGAGCCCGGTGCCCATCTGGATCGCCTCGAACCCGACCGGCCTGACCTGGAAGGGTGGCGCGAGCGCCTCCGGGGCGGTCGTCGAGCGCTCGTTCCGGCGCGTCGCGCGGTACGCCGACGGCTGGATGACCAACAAGCTCAGCCCGGCGGAGTTCGCCGAGCAGTTCGGCCGCGTGCGGGCCATGGCGAAGGAGGAGGGCCGCGACCCGGCGGCGCTCGGCAGCGCGCTCTACCACAACATCAACGTCAACGAGGACCGCCAGGCGGCGCTCGAGGAGAGCAAGAAGTTCCTGGACACCTACTACACGTCGAACTTCAGCGCGAAGTTCGTGGAGCAGTGGACGGTGGCCGGCTCGCCCAAGGACTGCATCGCCCAGCTCCGGGCCTACCTCGACGCGGGCCTCGGCCACATGGCGCTGCGGCTGACCTCATGGGACCAGCAGGGCCAGTTCGCGCGCTTCGTCAACGAGGTCGCGCCCGCATTCGGAGGCCGCTGATGCTGCTCGGCATCGATCATCTGGTGATCGCGGTGGACAGCCTGGAGACGGCGACCAAGAGCTACACCGACCTCGGCTTCACGGTCGTCCCCGGCGGCCGGCACACGGGGATCGGGACCTACAACAGCCTGATCGCCTTCCAGGACGGCTCCTACGTCGAGCTGATCGGCTTCTACGAGCCGCGCGACGACCACCGCTGGTGGGCGCCGCTCCAGAAGGGCGGCGGCCTCGTCGACTTCTGCCTGCAGACCGACGACCTCCCCGGCGACACGGCGGCGTGGCGGCGCGCGGGCGTCGACATCGCCGAGCCGGAGAAGCGCGATCGCAAGCGGCCCGACGGCAAGGAGATCCGCTGGGTGTTCTCCCTCGCGCGCGGCGCCCACCGCGGCGTGGCTCCCTTCATCATCGCCGACGAGACCGGGCGCGACGAGCGCATCCCGCGCCAGCGCACGCACGCCAGCGGCGTGACCGGCATCGGCACCGTGACGGTGGCGGTGGCGGACGCGGGGCGCGTGCGCGGCTGGTACGCGCAGGTGCTGAAACAGCCGGGCGCCGACGTGACGCGCGAGGACGTCGGCGGCGCCGGCGCGCGCTTCGTCATCGGTCCGCACACGTTCGACTTCGTGGCGCCGGCGACGCCGGCGAGCCCGCTCACCGCCTGGCTGGCGGCGCGCGGCCCGTCGCCGTACGCGGCCACGCTCACGGGCGCCGCCGGTCGTGGCGCCCTCGATCCTGCGCGCACGCACGGCGCGCGCCTGGCGTACGCATGACATCGGCCCCGGCCGAAAGGAGACCATCATGAGGATCCGCCGCTGCTTCACCGCGATGCTGGTCGTGCTCGTCGTCAGCACCGGCGCGCTCGGCGCCGGCGCCCAGTCGCCGCCTCCGACGCTCGCGTTCTCGACGCTCGGGCAGGGCACGGCGTGGTACGTCTACGGCGCCACCATGGCCGAGCTGCTGCGCAAGACGCTGCCCCCGGGCTCGAACATCGACGTGAAACCGTTCTCGGGGGGCGTCGGCAACGCCAAGCTCGTGGCGAAGAACGAGACGCCGCTCGGCCTGTCGTTCACGGTCACCAACCGCTGGGCGAGCGAGGGCAAGGAGGCCTACGACGCCAAGCTCGACAACCTCCGCGGCCTCGTGGGCGGGCTCGACACGTACTACCTGGTGGCCCTGAGCAGCAAGAAGCTCGACGCGAGCTCGCTCAAGGACATCAAGGACCGCAAGGTGCCGGTCAAGCTCTACACGCTGCCGGTCGGCTCGCTCGGCGAGCTGGGCGCCAAGCAGCTGCTCCGCCAGTACGGCATCACCTACGACGACATCAAGTCGTGGGGCGGCTCGACCACGCACCAGGGCTACAAGATCATCGTCGACGCGTTCAAGGACGGCCGCGCCGACCTCCTGATCGCCGTCATCACGCCGAAGCACCCGTCGATCACCGAGATCGCCACCTTCTCGGAGGTGAAGTTCCTCGACGTCGAGGCCGATCGCGTCAAGGGCCTCGTCGAGCTCGGCTACCAGCCGGCGACCATGCCGGCCGACACGTTCAAGGGCCAGGCGCAGCCGGTGACGACGGTCGGCTTCCCGACGGTGCTCATCACCAATGCCGCGCTGCCCGAGCCCATCGCCTACACCGTCACCAAGACGGTCATCGAGAACAAGGATGCGCTCGTGAATGGCCACAAGGGCCTGAGCCAGTTCGATCCCAAGACGGCGTGGCAGCCCGAGAAGGTCGGCCTCCCGCTCCACCCCGGCGCCGAGCGCGCGTATCGCGAGAAAGGGTGGATGAAATAGCCGCCGACTGGACATTCCTGAACGGGCGCATCCTGACTCTCGACCGCCGGCGGCCCCCGGCGACGGCGCTCGCCGTCGCCGGCGGCCGCGTGGCCGCGGTCGGCGGCGGGAACGACGTGCGGGCCTGGCGGGGGCGCCGCACGAGGGTGGTGGACCTGAAGGGCGCCACCGTCGTCCCCGGGCTCGTCGATGCGCACGCGCACCTGGACCGCGAGGGCCTGAAGTCGATCTGTCCCTCGCTCGCCGGCTGCTCCTCGCTCCCTGCGCTGCAGGCACGGCTCCGCCGCCTGGCGGCCGCGCGGCCGCCCGGGCAGTGGCTGGTCACGATGCCGCTCGGCACGCCGCCCTTCTACCGCGACGCGCCCGGTCTCCTCGAGGGGCGCTGGCCGACGCGCGCCGATCTCGACGCCGCCGTGCCCGATCGTCCGGTGTACATCCGCGGCATCTGGGGGTACTGGAACCGGCCGCCGGTGTACTCCGTGGCCAGCTCGGCGGCCCTGGCCGCCGCCGGCATCACCCGCGATACGGTGCCGCCCAAGGGCGTCGACATCCTGCGCGATGCCGGGGGCGAGCCGACGGGGGTGTTCGTCGAGCACAACCTCATCCAGGTGCTCGAGGTCACGCTCCTGCGCGGTCTCCCGCGCTTCACGCACGCCGACCGGCTGCGCGCGCTGCTCGCCTCCCAGCGCCGGTACGCGGCGCGCGGAGTGACCGCCGTCTACGAGGGCCACGGCGTCGCGCCGGAGGTCCTCCGCGTCTACCGCGAGACCCACGCGGCGGGTCGGCTGCGGCTGCGCTGCACGCTGGCGCTGAGCCCCACGTGGGCGGGCGCGGCGGAGGCGGAGCACGCGATTCGCGACGTGGCGGCGTGGGCCGGCGGCGAGGGGCTGGGCGACGAGCGGCTGCGCGTCGGCGGCATCTGCCTGCACTGGGGCGGGGACGCCGAGGTCGCGCGCCACCTTCACGCGGCCCAGCCGTACACGGGCTGGGCGGGCTTCGTCGAGTCCGCGAACGACGCGGAGGCGTACCGGGCGCAGGCGATGCTGGCGGCGCGCCACGGGCTCAGGATCAACACGCTGGTCACGCGCTGCCTGCCCGACGTGCTCGACGTCTGGGAGGCCGTCGACGCGGTCACGCCGATCCGCGCGCTGCGCTGGGTCCTCGTCCACCTCAACGTCGCCACTCCGCGGGACCTCGCGCGGATCCGCCGTCTGGGGGCGGTGGTGACGACGAACCCGATCTCCTACCTCTGGCGCTCGGCCGCCGAGGAGGTGGCGCGCGCGGGCGGCGCCGCCGACACGCTGCTGCCGCATCGCAGCCTGTGGCGCGCGCGGATCCCGTTCGGGCTCGCGACGGACAACAAGCCGCCCGATCCGTGGATGGCGCTGGCGGCCGTGGTGGGCCGGCGCGACATGACGACCGGCAAGGTGCTCGGACCCGGCGAGCGGCTGAGCCGCGCGCAGGCGCTGGCAGCGCTGACCACGGGCGGCGCCTGGCTGACGTTCGCGGAGCGGACGGCGGGCACCCTCGCCCCCGGCCGGCGCGCGGACCTGGCCGTGCTCGAGGCGGACCCGCTCGCGGCGCCGCTCGAC
>DASUPA010000371.1:0-3905 GCA_036276335.1 Candidatus Methylomirabilota bacterium
TGTCGGTGATCCACGCCGTGTCGTACCCGAGGCGCTCGGCCAGCTGCACCTGGCGCACGACCGCCGGCAGCGGCTCGCTGGCGAGGATGGCGAGGTCGAACTTCACTCGGCGACGGTCGGGCGGGCGGAGGCGTACTGCACCGCGTTCCGGAAGCCGACCGGGTCGTGAACCCGGGTGAACACCTCCCGCACGGCGCCGGTGCCGGTGACCGTCAGGTCGCCGTAGTTGGCGACCCGCCCGACCGGACCCTGGGTCACGGAGATGGACTCGACCTTCGAGAGCAGGAGCTCCGTCGTGTAGCGCGCGACCAGGCCCACCTTGAAGATCAGGCGCACGGAGGTGACCGCGAACTCCGAGGTCTCCCACTCGATCCAGCGGACGACGAGCCACAGCACACCGGCGCCCGCGAGCGCGACGCCCACCTGCCAGAGCCACGGCGGATCGTCGACGCGGACGTAGAGCAACCAGGTCAGTGCCACGCCGCTCACCATGGCGATCACCGGCTTGGTGAAGAGGACCCAGTGCAGGCGCGTCGTGTACAGCACGCGCTCGCGGGGCAGGAGGTGCCGCTCGACGTAGCCCACGCGGGCGAGCCTAGTCCACGCCCGCGTGGGCCGTCAAACGCGATCAGGAGCCCTGCAGCGCCTCGTGGACCCGGCCGACCATCTTGGCGCCCGGGTTGACGAGCGTCTTGTCGCCCTCGTCCTTCCACTTGGAGGGACAGACCTCGTTGCCGCCCTTCTTCATCATGTAGATGTTGGCCTTGAACTTCCGCATCAGCTCGTCGATGTTCCGGCCGAGGTTGTAGAAGTTCATCTCCATGCCCATCAGCTTGCCCTCGGGGCTGATGAGGAACGTCCCGCGCAGGTCGAGGCCGTTCTCCTCGTTGTAGACCCCGAACATCCGCGAGACGGCGCCGGTCGGGTCGGCGGCCATGGAATACTTGACGTTCGCCAGCTCCTTCTCGCTGCGCTGCCACGCCAGGTGCGTGAACTGCGTGTCGGTGCTGACGGTGATGATGTCGGCGCCCATCTTCTGGAACCGGTCGTGCTGCTCTGCCAGAGCAGCGAACTCGGTCGCTCAGACGAAGGTGAAGTCCGCCGGATAGAAGAACAGGATCGTCCAGCGCTTGCTGGCGATCTGGTCCTTCAGGCTGAACTTGCCGAAGTCCCCCTTGCTCGGCTCGTAGGTGACGAGCTCGAAGTCGGGCACCCGTTGCCCGAGCTTCAGCCCGGTGGTCATGGTCTCGGCCATCTGGCTCTCCCTTCCTGGGTGTGAGACTGTCCTGACTGCCCTGTGGTCACTGCGCCCGCGCGCCGCGCGCCGCGACACGCGGCGCACCGTCCGAAGATCTCCACGGCGTGGCCGTCGGCCGCGAAGCCGTGGCGCGCCGCCACCCGCCGCGCGGGGCCCGCCGCCGCGTCGAGCGCGCGCTCGGTGACGTCGCTCACGGCGCCGCACGCGGTGCAGACGAGGTGATGGTGCGCGCCGAGATTGGCGTCCCAGCGGCCGCGCGCGCCCAGCCGCGACACGGGCCGCACGGCGCCGATGCCGACCAGCGTGTCGAGCGTCTTGTAGACGGTGGCCAGCGAGAGCGTGGGCATCGCGCGGCGGACCGCGGCGTGGAGCTCCTCGGCGCTGGGGTGCCGATCGGTGGCGGCGAGCTCGCGGAAGATGGCGAGGCGCTGTGGCGTCACCGCGAGCCGGGCCGTGCGGCAGCGCGCGACGAAGGCCTCGAGCCGGTCGCGGAGGAGCGGGCGTCGCATACGGAGAAACTTTATCGGGGGAAAATCACTTGTCAAGCGACGCGCCGCGCCCCCGGCCCGCTTCCGGCGCGGCCGGCCCTTCAGCTGCTGGGCGCTTGTGGTCGTTGTTCGGCTGCACGCGGCGCGACCGTTCGCTACGGGGTGCGTGCGTTCGGGCCTGGCGCTCGGACTTCGGCCGGCTGCCCGGTCGGTCGCGGCGTCAGTGGGCGGCGTCGAGGGCGAGGAGCTTTTCCCGGAGGGTCTCGACTTGCTGGGCGAAGGGGGTGCCCATGCCGGCGGTCATCGGGGTCTTGTCGGCGAGAGTCGTGTGGAGCTCGACGAGGAGCGGGCCGGTGGCGGTGAGGATGTGCGGGAGGCGGCGCTCGAGGTCCGCCAGCTCCCGGATGGCGAAGGCCTCGCGGTAGCCCGCTCCCTTGGCCATGAGCACGAAGTCCACGCCCTCCCCGCCGGGAATCTCCTGCGCGCCGGACGTGTGGTAGACGTTGTTCTTGAACAGCAGGTGCACGAAGTTGGGCGCGGCCGCGCCGGCGTTGGTGGCCAGTGCGCCGAGCTGCATGAGCAGCGAGCCGTCGCCGTCGAAGACGAGCACGCGGCGCTCGGGGTGCGCCAGCGCGAGGCCCAGGCCGATCGACGACGCGCCGCCCATGAAGCCCACGCAGCCCACGGACAGGTCGTCCGGCGCGATCGTGCGCCACGCGGGCGCGGTGGTCATCGTCGGCACGCAGATCGCATCTCCGCGCCGGGCGGCGATGAGGCGCAGCACGTCTTCCGGCTTCATCGCCATCAGCTCGTCTCCAGACCGACCAGGACGGCGGCCGGCCCTCGCCGCTCGCGACTCAGCCGGTAGTACTCGGGAATCCGGTGGACGTCGTTCGGCCCCTCGAGGCGGGCGTGGGGGACGCCGAAGACGTCGAGCAGCGGCTCGCAGTAGCGCACCATCGAGTGGCGGGACTCGCGCGGGTCCTTGTCCTTCTCGCGGCTCAGGAGTCCGATCATGTAGAAGATCGGCACGCGCCCGTCCATGGCGACGCCGCGCAGGGTGTTCACCGAGGCGTAGAGGCCGGCGTGCTGGATCATGACCACGACCGGCTCGCCGCCGATCCACAGCCCGGCGGCGACGGCGTTCGCCTCGTCCTCCGTCGAGCAGGTGAGCACGCGCAGCGCGCGCTCCTTGTCGAGCGCGGCCAGCACGGTCTTCTGGTGAGTGTCCGGCACGCTCAGGATCCAGCCGAGATGCTCGTGGCGGGTCTTGACGCCTTCCTTTGCGAGGGCGGCGCGCGCCTCGCGAAACGTGTCCTTGAGCGTGTCGATGATCAGCGGCGCGGGAATCGATTCGGGCATCCGGCCCTCCGGGTCGAAAGTCGACCTATCCTACCCGAGGACCGCCGGGCGAGCCACCGGCCGGGCACGGCCCGGCCGGCGCCCGGTATAGGGTTAGCGCGGCTGGGCCGGCGGAACGACGATGACCGGCGATTCTGCCGGCGGCGGAACGATGATGACGGGCGACGCCGCCGGCGGCGGCGGCGTGACGACGGTCGGTGCCGCGCCGGTGTGCGTGCCCGGCACGCTCGCCACACCTGCGGCGTCGGCGTTGTCGATCTGTGGCGCGTCCGTCCGGGCGGCGGGGCCGACCGTGGACGGCCACGCCGACCGGTAGTGTGGATCTCCGGTCGGCGATGCCGATGGTGAGTAGGTGTCCGATGTCGCGCAGCCGGCGCCGACGCCGGTGAGCACGAGCAGGCCTGCCAGGGAACGCTTCCAGTTCATAAGCACCTCCACGGGCCCTGGTCAGTGCACGCCAAATGCCACCGCCGGCGCCCCGCGAACAGAGCACCGCCGGTGAGACGCGGCGCCGGACACGAGCAGACTCGCGCGCCCGCCGCGCAGGTGACGAGCACTGCCCGGCCCGGCTGACCCGCGCCCTCCGGAGAGGGCTAGGCCACCTTCGCCGCGCCGACCGAGATCCTGTCGATGATCTCGACGTCGGGGCGGACGCGCGCCGCCTCCTCGCGCGCGATGCGCAGGGCCGTTTCGCGCGCGCCGACGTCCGGGACCTCGCCGGTGATCTCGACCTTCGCCTCGCCGCCGCGGACGTGCGCCGTCGGCGTCAGCAGCAGCCCCGCCAGGCCCGCGTCCCG
>DASUPA010000372.1:0-7294 GCA_036276335.1 Candidatus Methylomirabilota bacterium
GCGCGGAGCTTCTCCAGCACCTTCTTCTGGCGATCGAGGGCCTGGTTCTCGATCTTCTTCCACGCCGGCTCCTTCGCCTTGCCCTTGGCCGCCGTCTTTCGGCCGCCACCGCTCTTGGCCTTGAGCTTCCGGGCCTTCTCCATGAGCTGGTCGCGCTCGCGAAGGAGCCGGTCGACGCCGCCGAAGGCGTTCACGACCGTGCGGACGAGCGCCGCCTCCTTCTCCTCCGTGAACTCCTCCTCGTTGACGTCGACGACCTCCTTGATGGAGATGTCGCCGCGCCTGAGGAGCTCGCGCAGCTCGCGGAAGCGCTCGAGGGCCAGGTTGGTGGAGAGGATGGCGACCGTCACCTGGTTCTTGCCTTCCTCGATGCGCTTGGCGAGCGCGATCTCGCCCTCGCGGGTCAGCAGCGCCACGCGCCCCATCTCGCGGAGGTACAGGCGGACCGGATCCTCCGTGCGGCCGACGGGCCCGGGGGTGAGGTCGATCGGCTCCGCGGGACCGTCGTCGTCGTCGTCCACGGTCGCCGTCGCCTGCTGGCGCTCGCGGCCGACCTCGGACGGCAGACGTCCGGCCTTCGCCGAATCCACCACCTCGATGTCCATCTGGCCGAACATCATCATGATGTCGTCGAGCTGATCGAGCGACACGATGTCCGACGGCAGGGCGTCGTTCACCTCGTCGTAGGTGAGGAAGCCCTTCTGCTTGCCCATCGAGATGAGCCGGTCGAGCTCCTCCAGCTTCGGTTCTTCAGTCATGCGCTTGGACTCCTTGCGGACCCTCGGGTCCCGTGGGATGCGAGTGGTCGACAACGCGATCGACCGCTTGCGCGCTACCCCCCGTCAGCTCGTAGACGCGGGCGCTGTCGCGCTGCACGGCGAGCAGGTCGCCGTCGAGCGCGAGGCCCGCGTCCCTGGCCTGGGCGAGAGCGATGGACCGGCTGAGCTCGCGGACTCGCCGGCGGCGGTTCACGAGCTCGAGCCGCCTCTGGAATTGGGCGATGGCGGACGCGGGGTCCTCCACCGCGCCGTCCTCGACGATGAGGGCGGAAATCATGTGCCGCGCCGCCTCCGAGGCGACCGAGGACAGCAGGGCGGTCGCGTCGAGCGTGGGGAAGGCCTTCAGAGCCTCCACGATCTCGCGCAGCGCGAGATGGGCGACGTCGCCGGGCTCCAGCAGCGGGAGCAGCCCCGCCCGCGCCGGCGCGGAGACGAGCAGCAGGGTGATCAGCTTCCGGTCCTCGGCGGAGGCCGACGGCCCGGACGTCGACGCGGTGCCGACCGGCGCGGCGGGCTTGCGCAGGGAGGCGGCGAGGCGCTGCGCCTCGAACCAGAGCTGCGTGGCGTCCACGCCGAGCTTCGTCGCCGCCTCGCGCGAGAGCGCCGCGGCTTCCTCGGCGTCGGCGACCTTGGACAGCATCAGCGCCACGCGTGCGAAGGCGTGCCGGCGGCCGGCGGGGCCGCCCGCGTCGGCCTCACCGATCGTGCGGGCCAGCGCGTACGACAGCAGGCTGCGGGCGCCCGCGATGCGCTCGGCGAAGGCGTCCGCGCCCTCGGCCCGCAGGAAGGTGTCCGGGTCGTGGCCCGCCGGCAGGAGCGCGACCTTCACGCGCAGGCCACCCGTGCTCTCGAAGGATCCGGAGCGGTTCACCGCCCAGGCGAACCCGCCGCCGCTGGGCTCCAGCAGCTCCTCCGCGCGCTCCGCGGCCTTCTGCCCCGCGGCATCGGCGTCGAAGAAGGTGACCACCTCGTCGCAGTAGCGGCGGAGCAGCGCGAGCTGGGCCGGCGTGAACGCGGTGCCGAGCGCCGCGACCGTCTCCGTGAATCCGTGCTGGTGGGCCATCAGGCAGTCGACGTAGCCCTCGACGATCAGCGCCCGGTTCCGCGCCCGGATCGACTCGCGCGCCGCATCGGCGGCATAGAGCAGGTGGCCCTTGCTGTAGAGCGGCGTCTCGGGGGAGTTGAGGTATTTCGGCTGCTCGTCGCCGAACGCGCGGCCGCCGAAGGCGACCACGCGCCCCTGGAGGTCGCGGATCGGGAAGAGCAGGCGGCCGCGGAAGCGGTCGTAGGCGCCCGGGCGGTTCTCGCGCGGGACGGCGAGGCCGGCGGCGACCAGCGTCTCCTCGGCGACGCGCTCGGACCGCATGAAGCCCAGCAGCGTCTCCCATCCCTCGGGGGCGTAGCCGAGCCCGAACCGCCGGGCGAGCCCGGTGTCGATCCCGCGCTCGCCGAGGTACTTCTGCGCACGCGCGCCGGCCGGCTTCCAGAGCGTCTCCGCGTAGAAGCGCGCGGCCAGATCCATGGCGCGCAGCAGCTCCTCGCGCCCGGAATCGCCGCCCGCGGCGACGCGCTCCTCCGGCAGCGTGACGCCGGCCGTCCTGGCGAGCGCGCGCACGGCCTCCGGGAACGTGAGCTTGTCCTGGCGCATCAGGAAGCCGAAGGCGTCGCCGCCGACGCCGCAGCCGAAGCAGTGGAAGATGCCCTTCTTCGGGTTCACCATGAACGACGGCGTCTTCTCGCTGTGGAACGGGCACAGCCCCTTCCAGTTGACGCCCGCCTTCCGGAGATTCACGAAGCGGCCGACGAGGTCCACGATGTCCACGCCGGCGCGGATCTCGTCGAGCACGGCCGTGGAGTAGCTCGCCATCAGCCGACCCTGAGGGCGGCCACGGTGGCGCCCGCGCCGCCCTCCGACGGCTCCCCGTCCCGGAAGGATTCGACGAGCGGGTGGCCGGAGAGCAGGCTGCGCACCGCCTTCCGGAGCGCGCCGGTGCCCTTGCCGTGGACGAGCCGGACGTCCGGCAGCCCCGCCATGAACGCGTCGTCCAGGTACTGCTCGACCAGGTCGCGGGCCTCGTCCGTGGTCTTGCCGAGCAGCAGGAGCTCGCGGCCCACCGTACGCTGCGCCGCGCCATCGGCGTCCGCCCGTGCCGGCGCCGCCCGCCTCGTCACCGGAGCGCTGGTCCCGTTGGAGGCTGCGGGCGCGGCCCGCAGGGCACCCACCGGGACGCGGACGGTGACGGTGCCGGACCGGACGGTCGCGTAGTCGCCGCTGATGGCCACGAGCTCGCCCCTGAGACCCAGGTGCTCGGCGGCCACCGCCATGCCGGCCGCGAGCGGTGTGTCGCCGGGGGCGGCCGGTGCCGGGGTGGGTGCCACCCGCGCGGTCGCCTCCGACAGCCGCCGGCGCGTCTCCTGGAGGGCGGGGCGCGAGCGCTCCGCGCGCTTCAGGCGGTCCCACTCACCGGCCACGGCGCGGCGGATGTCGGCGAGGAGCGCCGCGGCCTCGGCCTTGGCCCGCTCGAGCGTCGTCCGCGCCCTGCCCTCCGCCTCCCGCTCGGCCTCGCGGGCCGCGGCCAGCCGGGCGGCCGTCTCGGCCTCGCGGCGGTCCAGCTCGCGCGCCCGCTCGGCCTCGCTGCGGCTGCGCGCGTCGAGCTGGGCGAGCAGCTCGGAGACCCGGCGTGCCTGCTCGGAGCGATGGCTCTCGGCCCGGGCCACGAGCGCCGGGGACAGCCCCAGGCGGGCCGCGATGGCGAGCGCCCAGCTCTGGCCCGGCCGGTCGTAGACCAGGCGGAAGGTCGGGGCCAGGGTGGAGGCGTCGAACTCCACGGACGCGTTGCGCGCGCGGGGGTGCGTGGAGGCGAAGCCGCGCAGCGGCTCGAGGTGGGTGGTGGCCACCACGAGGGCGCCGCGCTCGGCGAGCTCCTCGAGGATCGCCTGTGCCAGCGCGGCGCCCTCGTCCGGGTCGGTGCCCGCGCCCAGCTCGTCGAGGAGGACCAGCGAGCGGGCGTCGGCCTCGTCGAGCACCTGGCGGATCTGCTTCACGAAGGCCGAGAAGGTCGACAGGTTCTCGGCCACCGACTGATCGTCGCCGATGATCGCGTGGAGCCGCCCGAACACCGGCAGCCGCGACCGGTCGGCGACCGGCAGGTGACAGCCCGCCTGCGCCATGAGCGAGAGGAGGGCGAGCGTCTTGAGGGCGATCGTCTTGCCGCCGGCGTTCGGTCCGGTGATGAGCAGGAGGGGCTGGTCGGGCGACAGCGTGAGGTCGACGGGCACGACCTCGCGCGCCGGGTCGCGCCACTGCTGGGCGAGCAGGAGGGGGTGGCGCGCGGCCCGGAGCTCCACGCGCCCCTCGGTGTCCAGCACCGGGGCCGTCGCCTGCATGCGCTCGGCGAGGTGGGCGCGCGCGAAGACCCAGTCGAGCGCGCCGACGCCGTCGACCAGGTCGGCGAGGTCCCGGGCACGCTCCCGCACGGCGGCGGTCAGCTCGGCCAGCAGCCGAGCCGTCTCGTGCTCCTCCTCGCGCTCCACTCCGACGAGGTCGTTGTTGGCCTCCACGGCGCTCTCGGGCTCCACGAACACCGTCTGGCCGCTCTGCGACCGGTCGTGAACGATCCCGCGGAGCCGGCCGCGGGCCTCGGCGCGGACGGGGAGGACGTAGCGGCCGTGGCGGATCGTGACGAAGCGGTCGGCGAAGACGCGGTCGCCTTCGGCGTGCAGCAGGCGCTCCAGGTCGGCGACCAGCCGCCGCCGGCGCTCCCGGACCTCGCGACGAAGCTGGGCCAGCCGTGCGCTCGCCCGGTCGGTCAGGGCGCCGTCGTCGTCGAGCGAGCGGCGGAGGCGGTCGCGCAGGTCCGGCAGCCGTGGCAGCGCCTCGGCGAGCGAGGCCACCGTGGACGCCACCGGCCGCGCCGCCCGGCCGTAGGCGGCCAGCCGCGGGGCGGCGTCCAGCAGCGGCACGAACCGCAGGAGGTCGGGGCCATCGAGGGCCGCCCCCTCGGCGCCCGCGCGCTGGAGCGCGGGACGGACGTCCGGCACTCCATCCAGCGGGGGAAGCCCTTCCTGGGCCAGCGCACGGCGGGCTTCCGCCGTGAGCTCGAGCGCTGATTGGACTTCGGTCGGTTCGGTGAGCGGGCCTGCCGTCAGCGCCTGCTCACGTCCCATCTCGGTGCGGGCGTCAGAAGCGAGGAGGGTACGGATCGCGTCCCACTCGATTCCGCGTCCCCAGATGCGGCCTACCTCCACCCTTCGCCTCACTCGCTCCCACCCATCCGGGTGGAAGTGTTGGCGGTACCGTCCGGAGTGTTACCGAGGCTAATCGGCCATCCGCTCCCGCCGCTTCGCCTTCTTGCGGGCGGCCAGGGCCTTGCGCTTGCGGCGAACGCTGGGCTTCTCGTAATGCTGGCGCTTCTTGAATTCTGAGAGGAGCCCGGCCTTCTCGCATTGCTTCTTGAAGCGCTTCAGGGCGCTTTCGAAGGACTCATCGGGCTCGACAATTACCTTGGTCACTCGGCTCCCCCCTCGCGCGCGTCACCGGACTGGTGGATAAATGTCAACTGTATACCACGCACCCCTACCCTCGGCAATCGAAGGCCGTGAGCCAGAGTACAATACCGGTCGAATGTCCAGACCCCGCGCGTCTCGACTCCTGCTCGTCTTCGCCGGCTGCCTGGTGTTCTGGCTCATCCTCTCGGGGCACGTCGCGCCGCTGGACGTGGTCCTCGCGGTGGCCGCCTCCGCGGCGGTCGCCTGGGTCAACTGGCGCGACGAGGCGCTCAGCGACCTGCTCGCCTGGACGCCCCGCATGCTCGGCTACGCCCCCTGGCTGCTGCGGGAGATCTGGATCGCCAACATCCAGGTCGTCAGGCTGGTGCTGGACCCGCGGCTCCCGATCGACCCCGTCGTCGTCCGGCTGCCGACGCGCTACACGAGCGACCTCGCCCGCACGACGCTCGCGAACTCCATCACCCTGACGCCCGGGACGGTGACCATCGACGTCGAGGACGAGACCCTCGTCGTGCACGCCATCACGCGCGCGGGCGGCGACGACGTCCTCGGCGGCGGCATGGCGCGCCGCGTGGGCCGCGTGTTCGGCGATCCCGGCGCATGAGCGTCCTGCCCTACGTGGCGTGCGCGGTGGCGCTCGTCCTCGTCGTCTCCGTGTACGTGTACCGGCTCGCCGCCGGGCCGTCGGTGTTCGACCGGCTCCTCGGTCTCAGTGCCTTCGGGACGACGACGACGCTGGTGCTGCTGCTGACGGGCGTGGCCTACGACCAGCTCGACATGTTCGTCGACGTGAGCCTCGCCTACGCGCTGCTGAGCTTCGTCGGCGCGCTGGCGAGCGCGCGCTACTTCGAGCGCGGCGGGCCCCAGCGGTGATCCTCGACGCGCTGGCCGTCGTCCTCCTCGGCGCCGGCCTGTTCTTTCACGGCGTCGCCGCCCTCGGCGTCCTGCGCATGCCCGACTTCTACACGCGCCTGCACGCGGTGAGCAAGGCCGAGACGCTCGGCGTGCTCCTCACGCTCGCGGCGGTGGCGCTCTGGGCGGGCCCGAGCCTGACCGCGGTGAAGGTGGTCTTCGTCGCGCTCTTCATCTTCCTCGCGAATCCGACGTCGGCGCACGCCATCGGCCGCGCCGCCTTCCGCACGGGCCAGGTTCCCTGGCGCCGCGAGCCGCGCCGTGACTGAGCCGCTGGTCCTGGTGCTGCTCGCGATGATGCTCGTGCTGGCGGTCGTCGCCGTGCGCGCGGCCGACCTGCTCCTGGCGGTGATCGTGCTCGGCGCCTACGGCTTCACCATGTCGCTGGTGTGGTCGGCCATCGGCGCGGTGGACGTCGCCTACACGGAGGCGGTGGTCGGCGCGGGCGCGGGCACCGTCCTGTTCCTGGCCGCGCTGCTGCGCACGTCGCGGCGCCGCTCGCCCCTGCCGAGCCGGCTGCGGTGGCTGGCGCTCGCCGTGGTGGTGCCGGTCGGGGCGGTGGTGCTCATGGTCGTGCAGCCGCTGCCGCCCTGGGGCGATCCGACCGCGGCGCCCGCGGTGCACGTCTCGCCGCGCTACCTGACCACGACGATCGCCGACACCGGGACGCCGAACGCCGTGACGTCGGTGCTCGCGGACTATCGCAGCTACGACACGCTGATCGAGACGGTCGTGATCTTCGCGGCCGGCGCCGGCGCCTGGCTGCTCCTGCACCGGCGCGCGCCATGATCGAGCGCCACGACAGCGTCGTCGTCGTCACGTTCGTCCGCGCGCTGCTCCCCGTCGTCCAGATCTTCGCGCTCTACGTGCTCGTCTACGGCCACTACGGGCCGGGCGGGGGGTTCCAGGCGGGCGTCATGCTCGGCGCCGCGTACATCCTGCTCGCGCTCGCCCTCGGCCGCGAGGCCTTCGAGCGCCGCGTGAACGAGCCGGCGTGCCTGGCGCTCGCGGCCGCCGGGGTGCTCGTGTACGTGGTCACGGGCGTGGCCGGGCTCGCCGGCGGCGCGCCCTTCCTCGACTACTCGGTGCTGCCG
>DASUPA010000373.1:0-2034 GCA_036276335.1 Candidatus Methylomirabilota bacterium
CCCGCGAGGGCGGCAGCTGGCTCGTACGAATCTCGCTTGCGCAGACGGGACGCTGGCTGGTGGGACGCGGCGAGGTGCCGGAGGGCGACCTCAAGAACGTCCCGAAGGAATTCACCCCCGCCGAGCTGGCGCGCTGGACGACCACGAGCGACACGCCGGCCGGTCGGCTGCACCACCTCGGGCCCGTCGTGCGCCTGTCGGAGACACCGGCGCGGTGGGCTCGGCCGTCGGTGCCGCTCGGGTACCACGAGCCGGTGTGGCCGGCGCGCGCCAGGTGACCCAGGACACGGTCACGTGATCGTATCGATCAGTCGGTAATCGACCGCCTCCTGCGCCTCCAGATACCGCCCCTTCCGCATGTCCTCCGCCACATCCTCCACCGGCCGCCCCGTCGCCCTCGCCACCCGCGCCTGGAATCTCCACAGCAGCGCGCGGTGCGCCTCACTCTGCGCCACCATCTGCTCCGCGGTCCCCGAGGCTGCGACCGACGGCGCGATCAGCCGGAACACGGTGTGCGACGACGCCGAGCGCTCGTCGCCCGCCGCCACCACGCCGACGGCCGGCCCCTCCACCCGCCCCCGACACTGCAACCGCACGGTCGCCCGCGCCGCATCGATCACGTCGATCAGCACGAACGCCGCCTCCAGCGTCCCCTCGCCGCTGTCGACCATCACCTCGATCGGCTCGTCGCCGGTGGCGTCGAGCGTCATGATCTGCGCCGCCGCCTGGCTCGCGAGCGCCTCGTCGAGCCGGCCGGTCACCAGCACCATGCGGCGCTCGAACAACTTTTCCTGAAGCCAGTCCGGCATCCGCGTCATCGCGCTCGTAGCCGCCAGTCGAGCTGACGCCCCAGGGCCGCCGCATAGCGTTCCAGCGTCGCCAGCCGCACGTCGGCCGTTCCGGACTCCAGCCGTGCCACCGCCGGCTGCGACGTTCCCATGCGGGCCGCGATCTCCGCCTGGGACAGGCCCAGCTCCCGGCGGCGGGCCACGAGGTCGGCGACGAGCTGGCGGCGGCGCTCCTCGATCTTCGCGAAGCCGGGGAAGCGCGATCCCCTCATATCGCAAACGGTATCGCCGCTCGCGTCGCCCGGCAACCGCGACCGCCAACCTCACCTCGGAGGCATAGCGGATGCATCGCCACGCTCCGGAGGTGAGAGCCATGCAGACCAGCCAGCTCTTCATCGGCGGCAATTGGCGTGCGCCGGCGTCGGGCCAGACGTACGCGACGATCAATCCGGCCACCGAGGACGAGAGCGCGCGGGTGGCGCGGGGCGACGAGCGCGACGTGGACGCCGCCGTGACCGCCGCGCGCAAGGCGTTCGAGTCGGGGCCGTGGTCGAAGATGGCGGCCGCCGAGCGGGCGCGGCTGGTGTGGAAGCTCGGCGACCTCATCATGGCCAACCTCGACGAGATGGCTCGGCTGGAGAGTCTCAACACGGGGAAGACACTGTTCGACTCCGGCAAGGTGGAGATTCCGTTCGCGGCGGAGGTGTTCCGGTACTACGCGGGATGGGCGACCAAGATCCACGGCGAGACACTGAACCTGCGCGAGGGCGCCTTCACCTTCACGCTGCGGCAGCCGGTCGGCGTCGTGGGCGCGATCGTCCCCTGGAACTTCCCCTTCCTGCTCTCCTCCTGGAAGATCGCGCCGGCGCTGGCGGCCGGCAACACCGTGGTCCTCAAGCCGGCCTCACTCACGCCGCTGACGGCGCTGAAGTTCGCGGAGCTCTGCCAGGAGGCGGGGCTGCCGGAGGGCGTGTTCAACGTCGTGACGGGGCCGGGCGCGGCCGTCGGGATGGCGCTGGTGCGGCATCCGGGCGTGGACAAGATCGCCTTCACGGGATCGACTGAGGTCGGCAAGCAGATCATGCGCGAGGCGGCGGGGTCGCTCAAGCGCGTGTCGCTGGAGCTCGGCGGCAAGTCGCCGAACATCGTGTTCGCGGACGCGGACATGGAGGCGGCGGTCAAGGGCGCGCTGACCGGCATCTTCTACAACAAGGGCGAGGTCTGCGCCGCCGGCTCGCGGCTCTTC
>DASUPA010000374.1:0-7738 GCA_036276335.1 Candidatus Methylomirabilota bacterium
TGGGGGGTTCCGGGCACCCCCCATGTTGATGGACGTGCTCGAGCAGCTCGTGCATGGACTGACGCTGGGGTCCATGTACGCGATGGTGGCGGCGGGGCTGGCGCTCATGCTGGGCGTGGCCCGGCTGATCAACTTCGCCCACGGCGAGTTCTTCATGCTGGGCGCCTACGCGTTCTGGTACGGCTATCGTCAGCTCGAGCTGCCGTACGCGGTCGCCGGCGCGCTCGCCGTCGCCGTCATGGTGCTGTGGGGCCTCGCCTACCAGCGGACGGTCATCCGCGCCATCCTGCCGCGCTCGTGGCACGTGCAGCTCATCGCCACCCTCGCGACCTCGATCGTGCTCACGAACCTCGCCATCATCGTCTTCGGCACCCAGCCCAAGGAGGTGCCGACCGCGCTGTCGTCCCGCATCCTCGACGTCGGCGGCTTCCGGATGGCGGCGCAGCGGTTGCTGGTGCTGGCCGGCGCGCTCGTGATCTTCTGGGCGCTCCACCGCTTCGTCACGCGCACGCGCGCCGGCCGCGCGATGCGCGCGATGTCCCAGAACCGCGAGGCGTGCGCCGTGGTCGGCGTCGACGTCCAGCAGGTGGCGCTCGTCACGTTCGGCCTCTCCGCCGCGCTGGCGGCCGCGGCGGCCACGCTGGTGTCGCCGCTCTTCAACATCTTCCCCGACATGGGCACCGGCCTGACCCTCAAGGCGTTCGCGGCGGTGGTGGCCGGCGGCTTCGGCTACGTCAACGGCGCCATCGCCGCGAGCTTCCTGATCGGGATCACGGAGGCGCTGGCCGGCAGCTATCTGTCGTACCAGTACAAGGACGCGATCGCCTTCCTCATCATGATCGCCGTCCTGCTCTGGCGGCCGCAGGGCCTCTTCGGCCGCCGGCTCGGGATCTGAGCGTGCGGACGGCCGCCCGCCTGGCCCTCGTCGGCGTCGCCGTCGCCGCGCCGTGGCTGGTGGCGCGCGTCGCGCCCGGCCAGCAGCGCTACGTCGTGCACGTGCTGATCTTCACCGCCCTGTTCGCGGCGCTCGCGCTCTCCTACGACCTCGTGGTCGGCCACGTGGGGGCGCTGTCGCTCGCGCACCCGGCGTTCTTCGGCGTGGGCGCCTACACGGCGGCCCTCCTCGCCACCCGCGCGGGGTGGCCCTTCCTCGCCGACGTGCTCGCGGCGGTCGTGCTGGCCGGCGCGGTGGCGCTCGTGGCCGGCGTGCCGCTCTTCCGGCTCACCGAGCACGCCTTCGCCGTCGGCACGCTCGCCTTCGCCCTGGTTACCTGGATCGTCGCCACCAACTGGGTCGACGTCACGCGCGGCCCGCTCTGCGTCACCGGGATCCCGAAGCCGGTGACGACGCTGCCGGCCTGGTACTGGCTGGCGCTGGGCGCGCTCGGCGTGGTGCTGCTGCTCTACCGCGGCATGACGACGTTCCGGCTCGGCCGGGCGCTCCACGCCGTGCGCGACAACGCGCCGCTGGCCGCCGCCGCCGGGATCGATCCGCTCCGCTACCGGATGCTCGCCTTCGTCGCCGGCGGCGCGCTCGCCGGCGGCGTGGGCGGCATCTACGCCCACTACCTCTCGGTCTTCTGCCCGGAGGAGATGACGATCGCGCTCACGGTGAACCTGCTCGTCATCGTCTTCCTCGGCGGGGTGGGCACGCTCCGCGGCGTGCTGATGGGCGCCGTCCTCTTCACCGCGCTGCCCGAGGTGCTGCGGCTGGCGCCGACGTGGCGGCTCGTGATCTACGGCGTGCTGCTGCTCGTCATCGTCATCCGCTCGCCGCAGGGGCTCGACGGGCTCTTCCGGCGGGCGGCCTCGGCCCCCGGCCGCTGATGGCGCTGCTCGAGGTGCGCGGGCTCGTGAAGCGCTTCCTCGGCGTGACGGCCGTCGACGGGGTCGATCTGGCGGTCGGCGCCGGCGAGCTCGTGAGCCTCATCGGGCCGAACGGGTCGGGCAAGACGACGCTGTTCAACTGCGTCACCGGCTACCTCGGCGCCGACGCCGGCCGTGTCCTCTTCCGCGGCGAGGACGTGACGCGCCGGCCGCCGCACCGCATCGCGCGGCTGGGGCTCGGCCGCACCTTCCAGCACGTCAGCGTCTTCGACCGGCTCAGCGCGCTCGAGAACCTGCTCGTCTTCCTGCAGCAGCACCAGGAGGAGAGCGTCCTCGCGCGGCTGGTGCGCACGCGGCGCGTGCGCCGCCTGGAGGCGGCGGCGGTGCAGCGGGCCCGCGCGCTCCTCGACCTGGTCGGCCTGGGCCCGAAGGCCGACGCGCCGGCCGGCAGCCTCTCGTACGGCCAGCGCAAGCTCCTCGCCTTCGCGGCCGCGCTCATGCCCGACCCCGAGCTGATCCTGCTCGACGAGCCGGCGGCGGCCGTGAACCCGACGATGATCAACCAGATGAAGGACCACATCCTGGCCCTCCACCGGCAAGGCAAGACGATCGTGCTCGTCGAGCACAACATGGACGTGGTCATGGACATCTCCGAGCGCGTCGTGGTGCTGGACCACGGGCAGAAGATCGCCGAGGGCCCGCCCGCCGCCATCCGGCGCGACCCGGGCGTGATCGAGGCGTACTTTGGCCGCTGACGGCGCGCTGCTGGCGCTCGAGGGGGTGGTGGCCGGCTACGACGAGGTGGAGGTGCTGCGCGGCGTGTCGGCGCGCGTCGGCGCCGGCGAGATCGTCTCGATCATCGGCGCCAACGGCGCCGGCAAGTCGACGCTGCTGCGCACGGTCTTCGGCATGCTGCGGCCGCGCGCCGGGTCGATCCGGCTCGACGGCGAGGAGATCGGCGGCCGCGCGCCGGTGGAGATCCTCCGGCGCGGCATCGGCTACGTCCCGCAGGGCCGCTGCAACTTCCCGGCGATGAGCGTGGACGAGAACCTCCAGATGGGCGCGTACCTCCGCCGCGACGAGCGCATCCGGGCGGACATCGAGGCCGTCCTCGCCCGCTTCCCGGTGCTCGCCACCAAGCGCCACGCCGCGGCCGGCACGCTGTCGGGTGGGCAGCAGCAGATCCTCGAGATGGCGATCGCGCTGCTGCTGCGCCCGCGGCTGCTGCTCGTCGACGAGCCGTCGCTCGGGCTCGACCCGCGCATGGTGGAGCTGGTCTTCGAGACGATCGTGACGATCAACCGCGAGGGGACCGCGATCCTCATGGTGGAGCAGAACGCGCGGAAGGCGCTCTCCGTCTCGCACCGCGGCTTCGTGCTGGAGCTGGGCCGCAACCGCTTCGAGGGCACGGGGCGAGAGCTGCTGGACGATCCCGACGTGCGGCAACATTACCTGGGAGGCTAGCGAGATCATGGGCGACTGGCATCTGGCCGTGGACATCGGCGGCACCTTCACCGACATCGTGCTCCTCGACGCCGCCGGCACGACCACCGTCGTGGAGAAGGTCCTCACGACCCCCAAGGACCCCGCGGCCGCGGTGATGGACGGGACGCGCCGTGCGCTGGCCCGGGCGGGCGTGGGCGCGCGCGAGGTGCGCTACGTCATCCACGGCACCACGCTCGTCACCAACGCGCTCATCGAGCGCAAGGGCGCGCCGACCGGGCTCGTCACCACCGCCGGCCACGAGGACGCCATCGAGATCGGGCGCGAGACCCGCTACGACGCCTACGACCTCGCCCTCGAGAAGCCGGAGCCGCTGGTGCCGCCCCGCCTGCGCCTGGGCCTCGGCGCGCGGATGCTGGCCGACGGCCGCGAGCGCACGGCGCTCTCCACGGCCGAGGTGGACGCCGTCGTCGAGCGCCTGCGGGCGGCGGGCGTCGAGGCCATCGCCGTCTCGCTGCTCCACGCCTACCGCAATTCCGCCCACGAGGAGGCGGTGGCGCGACGGCTGCGGGAGCGCGCGCCCGGGCTGCGCGTGTCGCTGTCGTCCGTGGTCTCGGGCGAGATCCGCGAGTACGAGCGCACCTCCACCACGGTCGCCAACGCCTACGTCCTCGGCGTGGTGGAGAGCTATCTCCGCGCGCTGGGCGAGCAGCTGCGCGCCGAGGGCTTCGCCGGCCAGCTCCTGCTGATGCTCTCGAGCGGCGGCACCTGCACCGTCGAGACGGCGTGCGAGGTCCCGATCCGGCTGGTGGAGTCCGGACCGGCCGGCGGCGCCGCGGCCGCCGCGCACCACGCGCGCGCCGCCGGCGCCCCGCGCGTGCTCGCCTTCGACATGGGCGGCACCACCGCCAAGATCTGCCTCATCGACGACGGCGAGCCGCAGATCACGCGCGAGTTCGAGGTGGCGCGCGTGTGGCGCTTCAAGCGCGGCAGCGGGCTGCCGCTCCTGGTGCCGGTCGTCGAGCTCATCGAGATCGGCGCCGGCGGCGGCTCGATCGCGCACGTCGACCGCATGGGCCTGCCCAAGGTGGGCCCGGAGAGCGCGGGCTCCGAGCCCGGCCCCGCGTGCTACGGGCGCGGCGGCGAGCGTCCGACGGTGACCGACGCCAACCTGGTGCTCGGCTACCTCGACGCCGGCTACTTCCTCGGCGGCGCCATGGCGCTGGACCGCCGCGCCGCGGAGGCGGCGATCCGCCGGCACGTCGCACAGCCGCTCGGCCTCGCGCTGCCGGAGGCGGCGGCCGGCATCCACGCGATCGTCACCGAGAACATGGCCAACGCGGCGCTCATGCACGCGGTCGAGCGCGGCAAGGAGATCGACGCCTACGGGCTCTACGCCTTCGGCGGCGCCGCGCCGATGCACGCCTGCGCGCTCGCCGAGAAGCTCGGCGTGCGCAGCATCGTGGTGCCGCCCGCGGCCGGCGTCCGCTCCTGCTTCGGCTTCCTCGCCTCGCCGCTCGCCTTCGACGTCGCGCGCTCGCGCACCGTCCGCCTCGAGGACGTCGACCTCGCCGGCCTCGCCGCGCTGCTCGACGACCTCGAGGCCCGGGCGCGCGCGCCGCTGGGGCTGGCCGGCGTGCGCGGCGACGACGTCGCCGTGCGCCGCTTCGTGGAGATGCGCTACCGGGGCCAGGGCTACGAGCTGGAGGTGCCGGTGCCGCCCGGCCGCCCCGACGCCGCGTGGCTGGCGGCGCTCACGGCCGCGTTCGAGGACGTGTACCGGACCTACTACCGTCACGTGCCGTCGGGGCTGCCGATGGAGGCGGTCACCTGGCGCGTGCGCGCGCAGTCGGCGGCGCCCGCGCTGCCGCCGCCGCGCCCCCCGCGCGCGACGCGGCCGGCGCCCAAGGGCGAGCGGCCGATCTGGCTGCCGGCCGAGGCCGGCTTCCGGACGGTGCCGGTGTGGGACCGCTACGCGCTGGCGCCGGGCTGGCGCGTCGCCGGACCGGCGGTGATCGAGGAGACGGAGTCGACGACCATCGTCAGCGCGGCGTTCGACGCCACCGTCGACGAGCGCCTCGACCTCGTGCTCACCCGGAGGACGGCATGACGCGCAGCGCCTCGGATCCCGTGTTCGTCGAGGTGGCGTGGAGCCGCCTCATCGCCGTCGTCGAGCAGGAGGCGCAGGCGCTGCTGCGCACGGCCTTCACCAACATCGTCCGCGAGTCCGGCGACCTCTCCGCGGGCGTCTTCGACCTCGCGGGCCGCATGGTGGCGCAGGCCGTGACGGGCACGCCGGGCCACATCAACTCGATGGCGCTGGCGGTGCCGCACGTGCTCCGCGCGATCCCGCCGGACACGCTCCGCCCCGGCGACGTCCTCGCCACCAACGACCCGTGGCTCAACTCCGGCCACCTGAACGACATCACGGTCGTCACGCCCGTGTTCCACCGCGGCCGGCTCGTCGGCTACACGGCGAGCACCTGCCACGCGATGGACATCGGCGGCCGCGGCATCACCGTCGACGCGCTCGACTGCTACGAGGAAGGGTTCCTGATCCCGCCGTCCCGCCTCTACGCGGCCGGGCAGCCGCAGCAGGTGCTCGACCTCCTGGCCGCGAACGTGCGCGCGCCGGAGGCCGTGCTCGGCGACCTCCACGCGCAGGTCAGCGGCAACGCCGTCGGCGCCCATCGCCTGGTGGAGATGCTCGAGGAGTTCGGGCTCGACGACATCGAGGCGCTGTCGACGGCGATCCTGGACCGCAGCGAGGCGGGCATGCGCGCCGCCATCGGCGAGATCCCGGACGGCGTGTACCGGGGGACGCTGCAGCTCGACGGGTTCGAGGAGCCGATCGTCATCCGGACGTGCGTGACGGTGCGCGGCGGGGAGCTGGCCGTGGACTACGCGGGCTCCTCGCCCGCCTCGCGCCGCGCCGTCAACGTCGTGCTGAACTACACGAGGGCGTACACGACGTACGGCGTGAAGTGCGTGGTCGCCCCGCACGTGCCGAACAACGCCGGCTCCTTCCGGCCGGTGACCATCACCGCCCCCGAGGGCTCGCTGCTGAACGCGGTGCGGCCGGCGCCCGTCGCCAGCCGCCACCTGATCGGCCTCTTCCTCCCCGACGCCGTGATGGGCGCCCTCGCGCAGGCGGTCCCCGACCGCGTCATCGCCGAGTCGTCGTCCATCCTGTGGACGCTCGACGTGCGCGGCCGCGACCGCGCCGGCCACGCCTTCAAGGAGTTCATGGCCACCGGCGGCGGCATGGGCGCCCGGCCGACGAAGGACGGCCTCAGCGCCACGCAGTTCCCGTCGACCATCCGCGGCGTGCCGGCCGAGGTCGTCGAGTCGGTGTCGCCGCTCGTGATCTATCGCCGTGCGCTCGCGCCCGACAGCGGCGGGCCCGGACGCTTCCGCGGCGGGCTCGGCATGCTGATCGAGTTCGGCATGGAGACCGACGAGGACTGGCTCTTCACCGCCTCGTTCGAGCGCGCCCGCATCCCCTGCCAGGGCCGCGCCGGCGGCCACCCCGGCGCGCCCGGCCGCGTCGCCACCGCCGAGGGCCGCGCGCTCTCGGCGAAGGCCCAGCACTGGCTGCGCCCGCACGAGCGCGTGGTGCTACAGACCCCGGGCGGCGGCGGCCACGGCGATCCGCGCGAGCGCGAGCGCGAGCGGGTCGCCGAGGACGTGGCGGCCGGCCGCGTCTCGCCGGAGGCGGCCGCGCGCGTGTACGGCGCCTGAGCCGGCGCCGACGCGGCCCCGCCCCGCCCGTTGACGAGCCGCGGGTCCGGCCCTATAGTGGCCGCCCACCTGCGCCAGCCGCGATTCGGGCGTCCCGCGTTCCGACTTCTCGGCCGCGGCGTCTTCTGACGACCGCCGCGCCCTCTCGCTCGCTCCAGCGTCCGCAGCCTGAGCCGGTCGGCCTCCCTGGCCGATCGCTCACGTCCCGACCGCATTCCCGGAAGGAGGTGACGACATGAAGGCAATCGTCCTCGGAGTCTCCCTGCTGATGGTGTCCGCGGCGGCAGCCGGCGCGGGAGAGTGCCCGGCGCTGCAGGCCCAGATCGACAAGGAGTTCGGCAAGCGCTTCGACCGCACCGCCGCCAACGCGCGCGCGACCGCGGCGGAGGCCATGGCCCTGCACCGGGCCGGAAAGCACGCCGACTCGGTGAAGAAGTACGACGACGCAGCGAAGGCCGGCGGCATGGAGCTGATGCACAAGAAGTAGCCGGTGTCACGGAGCCCTGGGGCGTCGCCGCCCCAGGGCTATCCGGCGATCCTCGGCGTTGCCGTCTCGACCACCGCTTTCATGCTGGCCAGGCCCTTCTCGAAGTAGCCGCCGACCATGCGGTCGATGTCGATGAACAGGTGAACCGCCCTGGCGACGAAGTTGTTCCGGCCGGTCATCGTCCACGTCACGACCGTGCGATCACCCGCGGGCTCGAACGTGAACTCGGCGACGTTCGTG
>DASUPA010000375.1:0-5041 GCA_036276335.1 Candidatus Methylomirabilota bacterium
GCCGCCGCCATCGTGCGCGCGGCACAGGACTACGGCGCGGACCGGATCGTCATGACCACCCACGGGCGCACCGGTCGGGAGCGCGACATGTTCGGAAGCGTGGCCGACGCGGTGCTCCGCGGAGCACCCATGCCCGTCATCGTGGTCCGGCCACGGCGCGAGGCGCCGCCGATGCCGGCCGGATCCGCCGAGCCCGTGGCCGCACACGAGCGGTAGCCGCCAGTGAACTGTCGAAAATATCGAGGGGCATCACGGCTCCGCCGGGGTGCCCCGAGCCGCCCGCGGGGGGATTGGGGGGCGCCCGGAGCCCCCCATGTCGCCTAATGCAGCGACGCGAGATACGCGGCGAGCGCCCGGATCTCCTCCTCCGTCAGCGCGAGCCGCGGCATGTGGGCCGTCGGCTTCTGGCTCGCGGGATCGCGCAGCCACTGCACCAGCTCCTGCTCGGTGTACTTCCTGCCGATGTGGGAGAGGTCGTAGGCGATGGGCGTCCCGGCCGCCCCGAGCCGGTGGCAGCCGTAGCAGCCCTGCGCGAAGAAGACGGCCCGGCCGGGATTCTCGAGGTTGGAGGTGGACTGCGCCGTGGCGGTCGCCACCACACTGAGCCATGCGAGTGCGAGTGCGAGGGCGATCGACGTCCGGAGCACGACCCGGTAGCTCATGCGACGGAGCGGTGGCAATTTCGCTGCCACTCAACCGCGTGAGCAGGGTCCTTCTCAACCTCACGATCGACTCGGTGGCGGCCGCGCTGCTGACGGCCATGGTCGGCACCGGGTACATCCTCGCGTTCGCCCTTCCGCCCGGGACCAACCGCACCCACGTGCTCTGGGGCCTGCTGCGCCATCAGTGGGGCGCCGTGCACTTCTGGATCAGCGTCGCGCTGCTCGCGGTCCTGGCCGTCCACGTCGCACTGCACTGGCGCTGGCTGGTCACGGGCTTGACGCGGGGATTCGGGCTGGAGGCCTGGGCCGCGCGGTCGCCGCGTCTCGCCACCCTGTCCGTGCTGGCCACCGCCGGGCTGCCGCTCACCACCCTGGCCCTGGCGGCGCACGTGTCCGTCCGGCCGATGGAGACTCCACTGCACCCGCTCGCAGATGGAGGGGGCGCTCCGGACGCGACGTCCGAACGACGCGCCGTCGCACCCGACCCGACGAGCAGCCGGGCGGCAGCCGTGCTGCGCGAACGCTGCGCCGCATGCCACGGTGCCCGTGACCCGGCCGCTGGCGTCCGGGCCGATACCCCGGCCGTGCTCGAGCAGGTCCAGGCCGGCGTCCGGTGGATCGTTCCCGGCGACCCAGGACGGAGCCGCCTGTTCGAGGTCGTCGGCGTGCCGTCCACGACCCGCGCCATCGCTCCGAGGCATCGCCTGAGCGAGGCCGAGAGCGACGCATTGCGCGCGTGGGTCGCGTCGCTCGACCGCGCGGCCCGTCGTGATTCCTCCTGGTCGCGCATCGCGTGTGCACCGGGGCGGGGCATGGTCGCCCCAGCGCGGGCGCAGCCGCCCCAGGCCGAGAGCCGTCGCTGCGCGCAACTGCGCGCCAGATCGGCGGTCGACAGGGGCACCGACGTTGCACCGTGGAGGCGCGCCGCGCACAGGGGGACCGGATGACGAGGAGCAGGACCGGCACCGGTGGCGCACCGAGCGCGAGATTCGCGCTCGACGCGCGGGAGGCGGAACAACCATGAGCGTCCCGGGAGGACGTCGATGAAGTCGAGAAAGTACGAGCAGCCCCGCCGCAAGGACGTTCACGTGGCCTCGCCCAAGTGGGCGGAGCGGCAGCACGCCAAGCCGGGCGCCGGCATCAAGCGCGCACGGGCGGCGATGGCCAAGAAGCGGCGGACGTCCTGACGGCGGTGACCGAACGACGGGTCGTCATCCTCGGCGCCGCCGGACGCGACTTCCACAACTTCAACGTCGTCTTCCGCGACGACCCGGCGGCCGTCGTCGTGGCGTTCACCGCCACCCAGATCCCCGGGATCGCGGGCCGCCGCTACCCGGCGTCGATGGCAGGTCCCCGGTATCCCACCGGGATCCCGATCGAGGACGAGCGCGCGCTGGAGGCGATCTGCCGCCGTGAGCGCGTGGACACGGTCGTGTTCGCATACAGCGACGTCACCCAGCGCCGCGTGATGGAGCTGGCCACGGTGGCGCTCGCCTGCGGCGCGGACTTCACGCTGCTCGGGCCCGGCCGCACGATGCTGCCGTCGGCCGTGCCGGTGGTCGCCGTCTCGGCGGTGCGCACCGGCTGCGGGAAATCGCCCATCGCCCGCTGGGTGGCCGCGCGGATCCGCGCGACCGGCCGGCGCGTGGCCGTCATCCGCCATCCGATGCCGTACAGCGATCTCGAGCGCCAGCGCGTGCAGCGCTTCGCGACGCCGGCGGACCTCGACGCGGCGGGGTGCACCGTCGAGGAGCGGGAGGAGTACGAGCCGCACCTGGCGGCCGGCGGCGTCGTCTTCGCCGGCGTCGACTACGCGGAGATCGTGGCCCGCGCCGCCGCCGAGGCCGACGTGATCGTCTGGGACGGGGGTAACAACGACTTCCCGTTCGTGCGGCCCGACCTCCACGTGGTCGTCGTCGATGCGCTCCGCCCGGAGGACTCCCGCGGCTACCATCCCGGCGAGGCCGTGCTGCGCACGGCCGACGTCATCGTCGTCAACAAGGTCGATACCGCCGGCGTGGCCGACGTCCGGCGGGCCGAGGAGGTCGCGCGGAGCGTGAACCCCCGCGCGCCGATGGTGCGCGGGGCGCTGCCCATCACGATCGACACCGGCGCCGTGCGAGGCCGTCGCGTCGTCGTCGTCGAGGACGGGCCGACGATCACCCACGGGTCGATGCCGTTCGGCGCCGGCTTCGTGGCGGCACGCGCGGCCGGGGCGGCTGCCGTGGTCGATCCCCGGCCGGTGGCCGCGGGCGAGCTCCGCGAGGTGTTCCGCGAGCATCCCCACATCGGGCCGGTCCTGCCGGCCATCGGCTACACCGCCGCTCAGCTGGAGGACCTGGCCGAGACGATCCGCCGCGTCGACGCCGAGGTGGTCGTGGCCGCGACGCCCGTCGACCTGGCGCGGCTCATCGACGCAGGCAAGCCGGTGATCCGGGCGCGCTACGAGTTCGCCGAGGCGAGCGCGCCCGGACTCGGCGCCCGCGTGGACGACTGGCTGGCGTCGCTCCCGCCCGCGCGAGCGGGTGGCCAGACCGCGGCCCGGCTCAGCGCTGGCGGACGGTGATGACGGGGCACGGCGCGGTGCGGACGACCCGTTCCGCGACGCTGCCCAGCATGACGCGGTCCAGGCCGCCGCGGCCGTGGGTGCCGATGACGATGTAGTCCGCCGCCTCTTCCCGCGCCACGGTGCCGATCTCGGCATGCACGACGCCCACGCGCCGCCGCCAGCGCGTGGGAACGCCCTCGCGCGTGAGCGCGGCGGCGCGCTCCGCGAGCCGCTCCTCCGCCCACCGGGCCTGGGCCTCGTAGATCCGCTTCACATCGGGCATCGCGAACATCTGCTCGCCGTACAGCGGCGTCTCGGTCGCCACGTGCACCAGCACCAGCTCGCCGTTCAGGCGGCGGGCCAGGCGCACGGCCTCCTGCTCGGCCGCCTCGGCTTCCACGGAAAAGTCGGTCGGGTGGACGATCTTCACGGCGCACCTCCTTCCAGGCGTCGTGGGCGGTTGCATCGGCGATGCCAGAGTCGCGGCACGCTCCGCGCGGCACTCGTCGCCAGCCCCGACGTCCCGCCGGAAAAGAGCGCGACACGCCCGCCCCAGCGCGGGGCGTCGATGCACCACCGGCCGTCCGCGCCGGCGCGCAAGTCGGTGATTTCGTGGCGGCCATCGTCGGCAAGCTTGTTGCTCCAGGGAGGCCTTGGCGGGCGAGGTCCGTTCCCTGATCCCCGACGAGAGGAACGCGATGAGTCACAAGCGGGTGCTGTTCAGGTCGGAGGCGAGAGAGAAGGTTCTGCGAGGGGTCGGCGCGCTGGCGGACGCCGTCCGGGTCACGCTGGGACCGAAGTCGAAGTGCGTGCTGCTCGAGCGCAAGTTCGGCGCGCCCATCGTCTGCAACGACGGGGTGACGATCGCCAAGGAGATGGCGCTCGAGGACCCGGTCGAGAACCTCGGGGTCCAGATGATCCGCCAGGCGGCGGAGCGCACGGGCGACGCCGTCGGCGACGGCACGTCGACCGCGACGTTGCTGGCGCATGCGATCTTCAGCGACGGCGTGCGCAACGTGGTCGCCGGCGCCAGCGCCGTCGACATCAAGCGCGGGCTCGAGCGCGGCCTGCGCATCGTCGTCGACAGCCTGCGGGCGCTGTCGCGCCCGGTGAAGACGCGCCTGGAGAAGGCGCAGGTCGCCGCGATCTCCGCGCACAACGACGCGTCCATCGGCGAGCTCATCGCCGACGCGATGGAGAAGGTCGGCGACGACGGCGTCATCACGGTGGAGGAGGCCAAGACCACCGAGACGCAGCTCGAGGTCGTCGGCGGCCTCCAGTTCGATCGCGGCTACCTCTCGCCCTACTTCGTCACCGATCCCGAGAAGATGGAGGCCGTGCTGGAGGGCGTCCGCGTGCTCGTGACCGACCGCAAGCTGGGCGTGATGAAGGACCTGCTGGGACTGCTCGAGCAGGTCGCGCGCAGCGGCGAGCCGCTGCTCGTGATCGCCGAGGACGTCGAGGGCGACGCGCTCGCCACCCTCGTGGTGAACCGGCTCCGCGGGACGCTGAAGTGCGTCGCCGTCAAGGCGCCCGGCTTCGGCGACCGGCGCAAGGAGATCCTCGCCGACATCGCGGTGCTGACCGGCGCGCGGGTGGCGGCCGAGGAGGCCGGCATCAAGCTCGAGAGCCTGACGCTGGCCGAGCTGGGACGCGTCGCGCGCGTGGTCGTCGACCGCGACACGACGACCCTCATCGGCGGCGGCGGCGAGCCGGCAGCCATCGAGGCGCGCCGCCAGCAGCTTCGCCAGCAGCTGACGAAGACGACCAGCGACTACGACCGCGAGAAGCTCGAGGAGCGTCTCGCCAAGCTCTCGGGCGGCGTGGCCGT
>DASUPA010000376.1:0-8487 GCA_036276335.1 Candidatus Methylomirabilota bacterium
GGAGCTCTGCGCCACGCTGCGCGCCGAGGTGCGGCTGCCGCTCGTGCTGATGACGTACTACAACCCCGTGCTCGCCTTCGGCCTGAAGAGCTTCGCCCGCACGGCCGTGGACGCGGGCGTCGACGGCGTCATCGTGCCCGACCTGCCCATCGAGGAAGCCGACCCGCTGCGCGCCGAGGCGGAGCCGGCCGGCCTCGACGTCGTGCAGCTCGTGTCGCCGACATCGACGCCGGCGCGCGTCCGGAGCATCGCCCGGCTCAGCCGCGGCTTCGTCTATCTCGTGTCCGTCACCGGGGTCACGGGCGAGCGGCGCGCGCTGCCGCCGGATCTCGAGGCGCAGGTCCGGACGCTGCGCCTGGTGACGACGAAGCCGGTGTGCGTCGGCTTCGGGGTGTCGACGCCCGAGCATGTCGCCGCCGTGGGGCGCCTGGCCGACGGCGTCGCGGTGGGCTCCGCCATCGTCCGCACGATCGAGCAGCACGCCGGCACGTCCGATCTGGCCAAGCACGTGGGCGACTTCATCGCGGCGCTCAAGCAGCCGCTCCGGGGGGCCTGATGGCCTGGTTCCGCCGCAAGCCGGAAGAGACGGCCGGCATGCCGAAGAAGGTGAACATCGCCGAGGGGCTCTGGATCAAGTGCGACTCGTGCAAGGAGATCATGTACCGCGCGGAGGTCGAGCGCGCGGGCCGCGTGTGCCCCAAGTGCCGGTACCCGTTCCGGATCGGCGCGCGCGAGCGCATCGCGCTGCTCACCGATCCCGGCACGTTCGAGGAGCACCAGACCGGCCTCACGTCCGCCGACCCGCTGAAGTTCAAGGACTCCAAGCGCTATCCCGACCGCGTGAAGGCGGCGCGGCAGAAGACGGCGCTCGAGGACGCCGTGATCAGCGGCATCGCGCGCATCGGTGGCTTCCCGACCGTGCTCTGCGTCTTCGAGTTCGCCTTCCTCGGCGGCAGCATGGGCTCGGTGGTGGGCGAGAAGCTCACCCGCGCCATCGAGCTTGCCGTCGACAAGGCGCTGCCCGTCATCATCGTGTCGGCCTCGGGCGGCGCGCGGATGCAGGAAGGGATCCTCTCGCTCATGCAGATGGCCAAGACGTCGGCGGCGCTCGAGCGGCTCGCGGAGGCGCGGCTGCCGTACGTCTCCGTGCTCACGGATCCGACCACGGGCGGCGTGACGGCCTCCTTCGCCATGCTGGGTGACGTCATCATGGCCGAGCCGCGCGCGCTCATCGGCTTCGCCGGGCCCCGGGTCATCGCGGAGACCATCCGCCAGCCGCTGCCCGAGGGGTTCCAGCGCTCGGAGTTCCTCCTGGAGCACGGCCAGCTCGATCTCGTCGTGGAGCGCAAGGACCTCAAGGACACCCTGCGGCGCCTCCTCGCCTTCTTCGCCGACCAGCCCGCCGCTCCATGACCTACGCCGAGGCGCTGGCCCGGCTGCTCGCCCTTCGCGGCGGCGAGCACGCCGGGATGCGTCCGGGGCTGGCGCGCATCGAGGCCCTGCTGGAGGCGCTCGGCAACCCGGAGCAGCGCTACACCCTCGTGCAGGTCGGCGGTACCAACGGCAAGGGGTCGACGGCCGCGATGCTGGCGGCCGTCCTGCGCGCGGCCGGCCGCCGCGTCGGCCTCTACACGTCGCCGCACCTGGTGTCCTTCCGCGAGCGCATCCGCGTGGACGGCGAGGCGATCGGCGAGGACGATGTCGCCGACGGGTTCGACGCCCTCGCCACCCAGGTCGCGCGCCTCGACGCCACGATGTTCGAGGCGACCACGGCGCTGGCGCTCGATCACTTCGCGCGCGAGGCCGTCGACGTCGCCGTGCTGGAGGTCGGCCTCGGCGGCCGCCTGGACGCCACCACCGTCGGCGAGCCGGCGGTCGCCGCGATCGCGCGCATCGATCTCGACCACCAGGAGGTGCTCGGCTCCACGCTCGAGGCGATCGCCCGGGAGAAGGCGGCCATCATCCGGTCCGGCATCGCCGTCGCCGCCGCGCAGGCGCCGGAGGCCGCCGCGGTGCTGCGCGCGCGCGCCGCCGAGACGGGCGTCCCGCTGCAGATGGAGGGGCGCGAGCTCGCCGTCCGCGTGACGGCGCGCGACCTCGCGGGCCAGACGCTGGAGCTCGCCGGCCCGGGCTGGCGCCTGGACGCCGCGCGCATCCCGCTGCTGGGGACGTTCCAGCCGGCGAACGCGCTGCTCGCCGCCGCCGCCGCGCGCGCGCTCGACGTGGACGCGGCCGCGATCCGCGAGGGCCTGGCGCGCGCGCGCTGGCCCGGGCGCTTCGAGGTGCTGCGCGCGGGGGATCGCCACGTCGTGCTCGACGGCGCCCACAATCCCGGCGGCGCGCGCGCGCTCGCCGCCTCCCTCGCCGAGTGGTTCGGCGACGCGCCGCTCACCCTCGTCTTCGCCGCCTTCCGCGACAAGGACGCCGCGGCCATGCTGGCGCCGCTCACGGCGCGCGCGCACCGCGTGATCCTCACCGCGTCGTCGAGCCCGCGCGCGGCCGCGCCGGAGGCGCTGCGCGCGCACGTGCCGGCGGGCGTGGCGCAGGTGGAGACGGCGCCGTCGGCGGCCGAGGCCCTAGCGCTCGCCGCGCGCCCGCCGCGCACCCCCATCCTTTGTGTCGCCGGCTCGCTCACGCTGATCGGCGACGTGCTGCGCGCCGCCCACGGTGATAAGCCTTGCCCGATCGAAAAGCCCGCTGATAGCATGGGGTCCCTTTTTTGACGAGGACTTTCACGACACTTGAGCATGCGAGTCCGCGGTTGGCTGCTGCTCGTCGCGGCGGTGGTCCTGCCGCTGGCGTCCGCGCCCGTGGCTGCCCAGCCCGCGGCGCCGCAGTCTCCCGTGACCATCGGAACCGCCGGCGGTGACGTCACCATCGTGGCCGACCGGCTGGAGCAGGCCGACAGCGTCGTGATCGCCACCGGCAACGTCGAGATCACACGCGGCCCGGCGCGGCTCATGGCCGATCGCGTGGAGATCAATCGCGCGACGGGCGACGCCGTCGCCGAGGGGCGGGTGGTGTTCTACGACGGCGAGGACCAGCTGACGGGCCGCCGCATCGAGTACAACGTCCGCACCGGGACGGGCGTCGTCTACGATGCCGACGCGCGCGCGGCGCCGAGCTACCGGATCACGGGCGAGTCGATGGAGCGGCTCGGCGAGAGCGTCTACCGGGTCCGGCGGGGGACCTTCACGACCTGCCAGGACGATCCGCCCGCGTGGTCGTTCCACTTCAACTCCGCGACCGCCGATCTCAACGACTACGTCTACGGCACGGGCGCGTCGTTCTGGGTGAAGAACATCCCGCTCATCCCGTTCTTTCCGTTCTTCGCGGCGGCCATCCGGCGCGAGCGCCAGACGGGGTTCCTCTTCCCGAAGTTCGGCCACTCCAGCGGCAAGGGGTTCTACGGCGAGGTCCCGTTCTTCTGGGCCATCGACGAGAGCCGGGACGCCACGGTGGCGCCGCTCTACTACACCGAGCGCGGCCCGGGGCTGCGGGCCGAGCTCCGCCACATCGCCAACGAGGCCGATCGCGGGCGCGCCAGCCTGTTCTACGTCCAGGAGACCGAGCGCAACGACGCCACGCGCTTCACCGGGAGCCTGCAGCAGGAGTGGACGCTCGGCCCGCGGACGTGGCTGAAGATCGACGCCAACGGCGTCTCGGGCGACAGCGTCCTGCGCGAGTACGGCGACAGCCTCAACCAGATCAGCAGCCAGCGCATCGAGTCGCACGCCTCCCTGACGAAGAGCTGGGACACCTGGAACCTCGTCGGCGACGCCTTCTGGTACCAGGACCTGACGACGCCGCGGCCCACCGAGCTGTGGCGGCTGCCGGACGTCAGCCTGATCGGCACGCGCCAGCCGCTGACCGATCTCCTTCCCGGCGTGCTGTTCCAGTCGAGCGCGGGCTTCGTGCACTTCGTCCGCCACGTGGGCTCCGACGGCAACCGGCTCGACGTCCGCCCGCAGCTGTCGCGGCCCTTCCCGCTCGGCGGCTATGCCACGCTCACGCCGTTCCTGGGCGGCCGGCTCACGGCCTACGACCGCACGGTCCGCGGCATCCGCTTCAGCCGGTCGTCGGGGCCGGTCGAGGAGACGCGGGACGAGCTGCGGCTGCGGCGACTGATCGAGGCGGGCACCGACCTCGAGTCGAAGGTCTCGCGCGTGTTCAACACGGGCGGGTGGTGGGGGACCGAGGCGCTGCTGCACACCATCGAGCCCCGCGTACGCTACAGCTGGGCCGCCGCCTGGGACGCCGACCGGCTGCCGCAGTGGACGGAGGGCGTGGACGACGTCGGCGACGCGAGCCTCGTGGAGTACTCGCTCACGAACCGGGTCCGGGCGCGGACGGTCGCGCTCCCCGACGCCGAGGCCGTGCGCTGGGAGATGCTGCGCGTGACGCTCGGCCACCGGTACGACCTCCGCCGGGATCGCGCCGGCGACGCCTTCAGCACGGTGATCGTGCAGCCGAACCCGAGCATCCTGTTCCGCACCGACGCGAGCTACGACCCGGTGGCGGACACCGTGCCGAGCGCCACCGCCGACGTCACGGTCGGCCGGCCGCTGGCCGCCGGGAGCCTCGGCATCCGCTACAGCGAGCCGGGGAGGATCACGTTCCTCCAGGGAGCGCTCCGCGCTGCCGTCGGCCCGTGGGCCACCGTGCGCTCGTCGGTGAACTGGGACCTGCGTCGCACGGAGTTCACCGAGACGCGCGTGGCCGCGGACTTCCACTGGCAGTGCTGGGCACTGACGGTGGAGTACGTCAACCGCGCGAACCGGGACGACGAGATCCGCTTTGCCGTCAACCTCCTCGGCGTCGGCGGGCCGATCAGCACCAGCGTCGGCCTCGGCGCGATCGAATCGGGTGGACAGCGATGATTCCCTTCCTGGACCTCACGCGACAGCACGCCGCGCTCCGGGCCGAGCTGCTCGCCGCCGCCGCCCACGTCATCGACACCAGCGCCTTCGTCCTCGGGCCGGACGGCCGCGCGCTCGAGGGCGAGCTGGCGCGGCTCTGCGGCGCCCGCCACGGCGTGGGCGTCGGCTCCGGCACCGACGCGCTGCGGCTGGCGCTGACGGCGCTCGGCGTCGGCACCGGCGACGAGGTGGTGACGCCCGCCTTCTCGTTCGTGGCCTCGGCGACGACGATCGTCATGGCGGGTGCGCGGCCCGTGTTCGCCGACGTCGAGCGCGAGACGCTGACTCTCGACGTCGCCGCGCTCGAGCGGGCGCTCACGCCGCGTACGCGCGTCATCATGCCCGTGCACCTGTACGGGCATCCGGCCGCGATGGACCGGATCACGGCGCTGGCGCGCACCCGCGGCATCGCCGTGCTCGAGGACGCCGCCCAGGCGATCGGGGCGGCGTGGCAGGGACGTCCCGTCGGCGGCTGGGGCGACGCCGCCTGCCTGTCGTTCTATCCGACCAAGAACCTGGGCGCGTGCGGCGACGGCGGAATGCTGCTCACGACGCGCGACGACGTCGCCGAGCGGGTCCGGCGGCTGCGCCATCACGGCGACACGGGGCGTTACCACCACGTGGAGCTGGGCTACTGCACGCGCCTCGACGAGCTGCAGGCCGCCCTGCTGCGCGTGAAGGTCCGGCGGCTCGGCGCGTGGGAGGCGCGGCGCCGGGCGATCGCCGCGCGGTATCGCGAGGCCTTCGCCGATCTGCCGCTCGTGCTGCCGGTGGAGCGGCCCGGCGCCCATCACGTCTACCACCTCTTCACCGTGCGCCATCCGCAGCGGGACGCGCTGGCGAAGGGGCTCGCCGACCTCGGCGTGGGCACCGCCGTCCACTACCCCCGGCCGGTGCCGGGCCAGCCCCTGTTCGGCGAGGACGGCGAGGCGCGCTGGCCGGAGGCATGGCGCGCGGCGCGCGAGGTCGTGTCGCTGCCGTGCTTCCCGGAGCTGACCGAGGCCGAGGTGAGCGGCGTGATCGACGCCGTCCGCCGCGTGTGCAAGGCGCTGTGAGCGCCGCCGCCGAGCTCCGCGCGCGCCTGGCCGGCACGCCGACGATCGGCGTGATCGGGCTGGGCTACGTCGGCCTGCCGCTGGCGGTCGCCTTCGCCGAGTCGGGCGCCCGCGTCGTCGGCGTCGATCTCGACGCGCGGCGCGTGGCCGCGGTCGCCGCGGGCCGGTCGTTCATCGAGGACGTGCCGGCGGCGACGCTGGCGTCGCTGGTGCGGGCGGGACGCCTGGACGCCACCGACGACGTGACGGCGCTCAAGGCGGCCGACGCCATCGTCATCTGCGTCCCGACGCCGCTCGGGAAGTCGAAGGAGCCCGACATCTCGTTCATCGTCTCGGCGGCCGACGCCGTCGCCTCCATCATCCGGACCGGCCAGCTGATCGTGCTCGAGTCGACGACGTATCCCGGCACGACCCAGGAGGTGCTGCTCCCGCGCTTCGAGGCGCGCGGCCTCACCGCCGGCCGGGACTTCTTCCTCGCGTTCTCGCCGGAGCGCATCGACCCGGGCAACACGGAGTGGCGGCTGCGGGACATCCCGAAGGTGGTCGGCGGGCTGACCCCGGCGTGCCGGGAGCTCGTCGCCGCGCTCTACGGCCGCATCACGGCCCGCGTGGTTCCCGTGTCCGGGCCCGAGACGGCGGAGATGGTGAAGCTGTTCGAGAACACCTTCCGGTCCGTCAACATCGCCCTCGTCAACGAGCTCGCGATCATGTGCCGGAAGCTCGACATCTCGGTGTGGGAGGTGGTGTCGGCCGCCGCCACCAAGCCGTTCGGCTTCATGCCCTTCTGGCCGGGGCCGGGCCTCGGCGGCCACTGCCTGCCGTCGGACCCGTACTACCTGTCCTGGAAGGTGCGGATGGCGGGCTACGAGCCTCGCTTCATCGCCTTCGCCGACGAGATCAACCGCCACATGCCGGCCTACGTCGTGCAGCTGGTCGCCGACGCGCTCAACGACCGCGCGCGCTCGGTGCGCGGGGCGCGCGTGCTGGTACTGGGGGTCGCGTACAAGCCGAACGTCGCCGACACGCGCGACTCGCCCGCCATCGAGATCGTCGACATGCTGACCGCCAAGGGGGCGCGCGTCGCCTACCACGACCCGCACGTGCCGGCGCTCACCGTCAACGGCGCGCGCCTGGAGTCGGTGGCGACCGTGCGGCCGGCCGACTACGACCTGCTGCTCGTGCTGACGAGTCACGACGGCTACGACTGGCCGGCGCTGGCGCGCGACGCGGCGCTGATCATCGACACCCGCAACGCCACCGGCGGCCTGGGGGCGGCCGCGAACGTCATCCGGCTGTAGGCGTGATGCTCTGGGCGGTCGTCGTCTCGCTGCGGCCCCGGCAGTGGGTCAAGAACCTGTTCGTGCTCGCCGGCCTCGTCTTCTCGCAGCGGCTCTTCACCGCCTCCGCCTGGCCGGCCCTCGGCGCCTTCGCGATCTTCTGCGCGCTCTCGGGCGCCATCTACCTCTTCAACGACGTCGCCGATCGCGACAAGGACCGCCTGCACCCCAAGAAGCGCGAGCGCCCGGTCGCGTCCGGGCTCGTGCCGGTCCCGCTGGCGCTCGCCATCGGCGCCGCGCTGATCGCGGCCGGACTGGGGGCGGCCGCCTGGCTCTCGCCCTCCTTCGCGCTGGCGGCCGTGGCCTACGTGCTCCTGCTCACGAGCTACTCGGTGTGGCTGAAGCACGTCGTCATCGTGGACGTGCTCGCGGTGGCGAGCGGCTTCGTGCTCCGGGCGGTGGGGGGCGCGCTCGTCATCGACGTCGAGATCTCGGGCTGGCTGCTCATCTGCACCATCCTGGTCGCCCTCTTCCTGGCGCTCGGCAAGCGCCGCCACGAGTACCTCACCCTCGGGGACGAGGCCGTGCGCCACCGGCCGATCCTGGCCGAGTACAGCGCCGCCCTGCTCGACCAGATGATCGCGGTGGTCACGGCCTCCACCGTCACCGCGTACGCGCTCTACACGATGTCCCCGGAGACGGTCGCCAAGTTCCGGACGCAGCTCCTGCCGGCCACGCTGCCCTTCGTGCTCTACGGGATCTTCCGCTACCTGTACCTTCTGTACCGGCGGCAGCTCGGCGGCAACCCCTCGGAGGCGTTCCTGAGCGACCGCGCGCTGCTGCTGAACACGCTCGGCTGGATCGCCGCCGTCCTGCTGATCATCTACGGCATCCCGCTGCGGTAGAATCGAGGAGAATGCCGAGTCAGGTCGCCGTCCTTCGCACCCGCCCGGACACCGTCGTGGACGACTACGGCCGGCTCATGCGCCTCGTGAAGTACGACCAGGTCCTCCCGCGCGACCACGACCTGATCGTCAAGCTGAACCTCTCGTGGACGAAGTACTTCCCGGCGTGCTCCAGCCAGCCCTGGCAGGTCGACGGCGTGCTGTCGACGCTGCTGGAGGACGGCTACGACCGGCGGCGCATCTTCCCCGTCGAGAACAAGACCGTCGTCACGAACCCGGTGAAGGGCTGCCGGAACAACAAGTGGTATCCGGTGCTGGAGCGCCACGGGCT
>DASUPA010000377.1:0-4633 GCA_036276335.1 Candidatus Methylomirabilota bacterium
TCGCCACCCTCTTCCACGACCCGATGGCGGCGCTCGCCCTGGCGCCGCCCGACCAGTCGGTGGAGACGCTGGCGCTCCAGTACCGCCAGGGCGCCGCGCTGGCGCGGGTGGCGTGGAATCCGTACCTCTACAACCCGCTCCTGCGGCGGCGCCTCGCGCGCATCGGCGCGCCCACGCTGCTGTGCTGGGGCGCCCACGACCGCCTCGCTCCGCTCGATCCGTGCGGCCGCGCGTGGGCAAGCGCCATCCCGGGCGCGCGGCTGCACGTCTTCGACGGCAGCGGTCACGTGCCGCACCTCGAGGAGCCGGAGGCGGTCGCGCGCGTCGTCGCGAAGTTCTGCCGCGCGGCGGAGGCGACGAGATGAAGTTCTACTACTTCCACCTGATGCCCTACGTGATGGACCACGACGAGCCGTCGTCGTGGGTGACGCTGCCGAACCGGCTCTACGATCCCGCGCAGGGCCGCGTGCTCTACAACCAGTACCTCGACCAGCTGGAGTACGCCGAGCAGCTCGGCTGGGACGGGCTGTGCGTCAACGAGCACCACCAGAACTGCTACGGCACCATGCCGAGTCCGAACGTGATGGCGGCCATGCTCGTGCGCCGCACCTCGCGGGCGCGGATCGCCATCCTCGGCAACGGCCTGCCGCTGCGCGAGAACCCACTCCGCATCGCCGAGGAGATCGCGATGCTCGACGTGGCCTCCGGCGGCCGCGTCGTCTCCGGCTTCGTGCGCGGCATCAGCGCCGAGTACTTCTCGACCGGCGTGAACCCGACCCACTCGCGCGACCGCTTCTACGAGGCGGCCGACCTGATCCTCCGCGCGTGGACGGAGCCGGGGCCGTTCGCGTACGACGGGCGGTTCTATCGCTACCACTTCGTCAACCCGTGGCCGCGGCCGCTGCAGCAGCCGCACCCGCCCGTGTGGTGCCCGTCGCAGGGCAGCAGCGAGACGGTCGAATGGGCGGCCCGGCACCGGTTCCCGTACCTCATGGTCTTCACGCCCATCCGGCGCATCGCGCAGATCTACGGCGAGTACCGGGAGGCGTGCCGGCGGTACGGCTACACCGCGAGCCGCTACCAGCTCACCGTCAACGTCCCCGTCGTGGTGGCGCCGAGCGACGCGCAGGCGGAGGCGATCGCCCGCAAGCACGTGATGTGGGTGTTCAACACCGGGCTCCGCATGCACCCGCCCTTCTGGCGGCCGCCCGGCTACATGACCGAGGCGTCGCTCCGCCGCATCCTCGAGAGCCCCCCGCCGCTGCCCAGCGAGCTGACGTTCGAGCAGGCCGACCGAGAGGGCTACATCGTCTACGGGAGCCCGGCCACCGTGCGCGACAAGCTGCGCGTCTTCGCGGACGAGCTGCAGGCCGGCATCGTGTGCTCGGGGATGAACGGCGGCAGCCACGAGGCGACGCTCGAGATGATGCAGCTCTTCGCGGAGGCGGTCATGCCGCACTTTCGGGAGGACGCCGCCGTCGACGAGACGGCCGGGATCGGCCGACCGGCTCCTGGCCTCGCTCAGTAGCTCCTGGGCAGCCCCAGCACGTGCTCCGCGAGGTGGTTGAGGACCATCTGCTGGGAGACGGGCGCGATCTTGTAGAGGCGGACCTCGCGCCACAGGCGCTCGACGTAGAACTCCTTGGCGTAGCCGTAGCCGCCGTGGGTCTGGAGCGCGACGTCGCACGCCTCGAAGCCCGCTTCGGCGGCGAGCAGCTTGGCCGCATTGGACTCGGGGCCGCACGGCCGGCCCTGGTCGAAGAGCCAGGCCGCCTTCAGGCACATCGCCTCCGCCGCCTCGAGCTTCGCCCACGCCATCGCGAGCGGGTGGGCGATCGCCTGGTTCTGGCCGATCGGCCGGTCGAAGACGATCCGCTGCTTGGCGTACTCCACGCCGCGCGCCAGCGCCGCGCGCCCGATGCCGACCGCCTCGATCCCCGTCATGACGCGCTCGGGATTGAGCGAGTCGAGAATGTGGTAGAAGCCGTTGCCCGGCTCGCCCACCACGTTCTCCTCCGGGACCTCGAGGCCGTCGATGAAGATCTCGTTGCTGTCGACGGCCGCGCGGCCCAGCTTCTCGATCTCCTGCACGGTGATCCTCGCCCGGTCGAACTCCGTGAAGAACAGCGTGAGCCCCTTCAGCGGCTTCTTCGGGTCCCGCTCGGCGGTCCGCGCCAGCAGCAGGATGTGCGTGGCGTTCTGGGCGTTGGTGTTCCAGACCTTGCGCCCGTTGACCAGCCACCGGTCGCCCTGCTTGACCGCGCGCGTCTGGATGCGGGAGGTGTCGGTGCCGACGTTCGGCTCGGTGACGCCGAACGACATGACGATCTCGCCGGTGGCGACGCGGGGCAGGTACTTGCGCTTGAGCGCCTCGCTGCCGTGCTTGATCACCGGCATCGGCGGGAACATGTAGAAGTGGATCGGCGAGGCGCCGCTGGTGCCCGCCCCGGCCGCGCAGATCTCGTGCAGCAGGATGGCCGCCTCGGTGACGCCCAGGCCGGAGCCGCCGTACTCCTCGGGGATGATCGTGCCCAGCCAGCCGGCCCTGGCGAAGGCCTTGATGAAGTCCCACGGGTACTCGTGCTTGCGGTCCCGCTCCAGCCAGTAGTCGAGCGAGAAGGAGCGCGCGAGCGTGGCCACTTCCTTGCGGATCATCTCCTGCTGCTCGGTCAACGCGAAGTCCATGGGCGGATTCTATCGTAGGATACCGGCCAGCGCAGGAGGCGAGCGATGGCGACGTTCGGTGAGCGGTTGCTGCGTGCGGCCCGGCTGGACCGGGCCGTGTACGAGGAGGTCGAGCAGGACCGCACGGCGACCGGCCAGGCCCTGGCGGTCGTGGCCCTCAGCAGCGTGGCAACGGGCGTCGGGCTCAGCGCGGGCGTGCAGGGCATCGTCGTCGGCCTCGTGGCGGGCGTGATCGCCTGGGCGGTATGGGCGGCGCTCATCTACTGGATCGGCGCCAAGATGCTGCCCGAGCCTGACACGCGCGCCGACTGGGGCGAGCTCGCGCGCACCCTGGGCTTCGCCAGCACGCCGGGCCTCCTGCGCGTCCTCGGCGTCGTGCCGGTGCTCGGCGAGCTCGTGTTCCTCGTCACCGGCGTCTGGATGCTCGTGGCCACCGTGGTGGCGGTCCGGCAGGCGCTCGACTACAAGAGCCTGCCCCGCGCGATCGGCGTGTGCGTGATCGGGTGGCTCGCCCAGGTCGCCGTGTTCTACGTGCTCACCCAGCTCGTGCGTCCCGCCGCCTGACCGGCGCCCGTCGCGGCGGTGCTATGATGTGCCGCCATGCCGGTCCAGGGACTCTACGCGCTGCAGAACGGCTTCATGGGCGCGCCGCGCGCCCTCCTCTTCTACGGCGACTTCTCCGCGGCGCCGACGCAGATCCCGGTGACGTGCTACGTCATCCGCACGACCGACGCCGTCATCCTCTACGACACGGGGGTGTCGCCGCGCGCGGTGCCGGGGCTCCTGCGCAACGACCCGCTCGCACGGTTCACCGACGAGGATCTCCTCGTTCACCGCCTCGACCGCCTCGGCCTGGCGCCGGGCGATGTCGACCTCGTCGTGCTCTCGCACCTGCACTACGACCACGCCGGCGGGGCCGAGCTGTTCCTCGACTCCGAGCTCGTCGCCCAGAAGGACGAGTACGCATACGCGCACTATCCGGCGTCGTTCTTCGCGCCGTTCTACTACCGCAAGAACTTCGACCTGCCGAGCCACCGCTGGCGGCTGCTCGACGGCGACACCGAGCTCGCGCCCGGCGTCACCGCCCTCCGCACCGACGGGCACACGCCCGGGCACCAGTCGCTGTGCGTGCAGCTTCCGGACAGCGGTCCGGTGATCCTGGCCGGGGACTGCTGCTACTGGCAGGAGCACGTCGACCACGAGCGCGTCCCCGGCGTCGTCTGGGATCCGACGCGGGCACTGCACTCCATCAAGAAGCTGAAGACGCTCGCCCGGCTGACGGGCGGGCGCATCTTCCCGAGCCACGACCCGGTGTTCTGGAAGTCCGTCAAGCAGGCCCCCGAAGCGTACCGCTAAAGGAGAGTCCCATGTCCCGACGCCTCATCGCCGCGCTGGCAGTGCTGCTCCTCGCGACCGCGGCCCCCGCGCACGCGGCCGAGCTGACCATGGGCAACGTCAACCCGGCCAAGCACGGCACGACGCTCTCGGCCCAGCAGTTCGCCGACAAGCTCGCCGAGCTGACGGGGGGCAAGGTCAAGGTCGTGCACCATCACTCGGGCGCGCTCGGCGGCGAGCGCGAGGTGGCGCAGCAGGTGCAGCTGGGCACCGTCGACCTCACGCCCGTCACGGCGGCGCCGCTGTCGACGCTGGTGCCGGAGATGTCGGCGTTCCAGCTCCCCTACATCTTCCGCGACTACCAGCACGTCTACACCGCGCTCGACGGCAGCGACGTGATCCGCAAGTACTACGACGGCGTCATGGACAGGAAGGGCTTCAAGCTGCTCGGCTTCTTCGCGGCCGGCTACCGCGGCATCTACGGCCACTATCCGATCAACTCCATCGCCGACGTGAAGGGCAAGAAGATCCGCGTCCAGGAGGACAAGATCCTCGTGGCGACCTTCAAGGCGCTCGGGATGATCTCGACGCCGATCGCCTTCCCCGAGGTGGC
>DASUPA010000378.1:0-2627 GCA_036276335.1 Candidatus Methylomirabilota bacterium
CGCCGGAAGACGGGCAGCGGGGGACACCAGCCTTGCAGCGCGTGCTGGAGGAGGAAGATCGCGACGATGGCCGGGAGCGCGTAGAAGGTGCGGTGGACGAGCGCGCCGAGACCCAGGCCCACCAGCGAGACGGTGGCCGCGTTGCTCTCGAGCGTTCGCTCGATGTCCCACTCGCGGTCCAGCTCGCGCAGTCGCCTGTCGATGTGCCCGGCCCCGCCGCGCGCCGCCCGGGCGACATTGCGCTCGGTCGTCCGCCTGATGCGGTCGTTCACCTTGTCGGAGGTGCTCTCCGGAACGCGATCGACCGTGGCCGGCAGCGCCTGGCTGCTCATGAGTGCGGGTCGGCGCAAGGCACATGCCATCGACCCGCGCGACCGGCCGCCCGGCTCTCAGGCGGCCCGCGGGCGTGTCCCCCAGAGCCCTGCGATCGCGGTGGCGCAGTCCGGGCAGCGGCCCGCCACGAGACGGACGTCGAGGGTGCGGTAGCTCTCGCGCGCGACGAGCACGGCGTGGCACGCGGGGCAGCGCGTGTGCTGGAGCGCGGCGACGGAGCCGCTCACGTTGCCGACGTACACGTGACGCAGGCCGCGGGCGTAGGCGGACCCCGCGGCGGTGACGAGCAGACCCGCGGCCTGCGGGGGGCGGTCACGCCAGCGGTAGCGCGGCTGGAAGGCGTTCAGGTGCCACGGCATGCCCGGGTCGATGCCGGCGAGCGTGCGCGCGAGCCCGCGGAGTCCCGCGAGATCGTCGTTGAATCCGGGAACGACGAGGGTCACGACCTCCACCCAGTAGCCGAGGCGGCGAGCCGTGGCGATCGCGTCGAGCACCGTTGCCAGACGGCCCCCGAGCTGCCCGTACTGCGCCTCCGTGAAGGCCTTCAGGTCCACGCGGTACACGTCGGTCACCGGCCGCAGGTAGGCGAGCGCCTCCGGCGTCGTGTTGCCGTCGGAGACCACGACGGTCGCGAGCCCCCGCGCGCGCGCCGCCGTGAACACGGCGCGCACCCACTCGGCGGCGATCATCGGCTCGTTGTACGCCGCGCACACCGCCTCGCACCCGGCGGCGCAGCCCTCATCCACGAGCGCGCTCGGGGTGATCGGCGTGGGCGCGACGTCGAGCCCGTCGCGGAGGGCCTGCGAGATCCGCGCGTTGTGGCAGTACGGGCACGCGAGGTCGCAGCCGTACATCCCGAAGGTGAGGGCGAGGGCCCCGGGGAGGACGTGATAGACGGTGTTGATCTCGATGGGCCGGATGCGCGAGGCGGCCACGTATCCGAAGGGGACCCGCAGCCGATCGCCGACGCGATGGCGCACGCCGCACCGTCCGGTGTGCCCGTCGCCGAGCGCGCAGCGGTGGGCGCACGCGACGCACTCGAGGCGTCCGTCGGCGCGCTGGTGGGACAGCGCGCCCGGCGCGGTCGCGAGCTCGGCCCGCGGCATGCTGTCATCGTACCGCCGCCGGCCGACCGGTCAGGGGAAGCACCTGCCGACCCGGGGCAAGGCGTTTGCCTGCCGGCTGCAATCGGCGGCATCGCGCATGCACGAACACCCGGCATGCGGAACCTCAGTCGGGCCGAAGCGCGCGCCGTCCGTCTGTTCGATCGCGCCCGGACGATCGCGGTGGTGGGGGCGGGCGCCGACCAGCGGAGCCGCGCGATGACCGCACATCTGCGGCGCGGCGGCTACGATGTCGTGCCGGTGGCGGGCGGCGGAGTCGCCGGCATCCCGGGCGCCGTCGACCTCGTCCTGGTCTTCCGGACTCCCGCGGCGGTCTCGACCCTCCTCGAGCAGGCAGCCACCAAGCGGGTGGATGCGGTCTGGTTCACCGAGGAGCCGAGCCGTGCCGTCCGGGCGCTCGGCCGCCGGCTGAGGCTCCCCATCGTCTTCGATCCCGCGGTGGCCGAGCGCCACGATCAGCGGCTGAGTGACGCGGGCAGCGCGGCCACGCTCGGCATCCGTGGCCGGCGCCGGCGGCGCAAGGATCCCGCCGACGGATCGCTCGCGTCCGAGGGCGGGTGGGTCGAGGCCGGCGGCGGGGGTCGGCGGGGTGGCGGCGGCGGACGCGCGATCATCGACGAGAAGAAGATGATCAAGGGCAAGCCGGGGCGTCGCGGCCGCCGGCGGAAGTCCGGGAGAGGGCGTGCGGCCTGAGCCGCGACGCGTGTGATGCGTCGTTACGTCGCGCCCTCCGGAGTCCGGGCTGTCGCCGCGTGGCTGGGCGCGCTCGCGCTGACGGCGCTCGTGATCGTCCCGGCGCTGCGCGTCGTGCAGTGGGCCTGGGCGGCCGGCAATGCCGCGGGCCTCGCGTCCGGCACGACCGTATCGGCGTGCCGCGCGTCCGGAGGCCGCTGGGTCCCGAACATGTGCATGTTCGACGATGAGCTCGACACCGCGCGCGCCCCGCACGGCCCACGGCCGGTGACCGCGCCGGCAGCCTAGACGGCTGTCGGAGTGTTTCGAGGGGCGCCACGGCTGCGCCGCCCGAGCCGCCCAGGGGGCATGGGGGCGCCCGGAGCCCCCATGTCGACTAGAACCGCAGCGAGGCGCCGACGAACGGCCCGGAGAGGGTAAGGTCCGCCAAGTCGTCGTCGATCTCGATGCGGGCGTCGAGCACGCGATAGCCCGCCG
>DASUPA010000379.1:0-15284 GCA_036276335.1 Candidatus Methylomirabilota bacterium
GCGCGGCGGTCCGGGCTCCGCGTCCCACCAGCGGCCGGCCGTGACGACGTTCCCGGCCGGCGGCTCGGCGGACCACGTCATCACGTAGTCGCGCGTGTAGTAGAACGCCGTCTCGCGCTCCTCGCCCGCCCGCGCCGTCACCATCGCCCGCGTCACCGGCTGCCCCTCGATCGCGGCCAGGCGCGCGCGCACCACGGGCGTCAGGGTCGGCTCGGTGCCGCCGGTCGCCTCACGCACGACGCGCGCGAACGCGTCGCGCTGGTCGGGCTGCACGTCGACGAAGAAGAACGAGGGCGCCTCGCGGCGCTGCTCGTGGTCGATCCGGGCGTCGAGGCTCTGCTCGAGGAGCGCCACCGCCACCAGCAGCATGACGCCCGCGCCGAGGGCCACCACCACGCGGGCCGCGTGGCCGCCGGGGCGGCGGAGCGCGCCGAGCCCGTGGCGCCATGCCGGCGACGGCGAGCCGGGCAGCCGCCGCGCCAGCGCGACCAGCCCGCGCGCCACCCCCCACAGCGCGACGACGGCGGCGACGGAGGCGGCGAGGAAGATGCCGCCGATCTTCAGCGAGCCGGCCTGCCACACCGACAGCCCGGCCAGGCCCACCGCGATCGGCAGGACGGCCGCCCACGGGCGGCGGCGCGCGCGCGGCGGCGCCCCCTCGATCTCGCGGCGCAGCACCAGCGAGGCGCGGACATCGCGCACGTCGAGCAGCGGCCAGAGCGCGCAGAGCAGCGTCGTCAGCGCGCCCATCACCACGCCGCGCACGACGGTGAGCGCGTCGATCCGCGGCTCGAGGCCGAACGGCACGAAGCCGGCGAGCGCGGCGATCAGCAACGGCTGGAGCGCCACGCCGAGCGCGGCGCCGGCGAGGCTCCCCGCGACGCCGACAACCTGCGCCTGGATCAGGAACGTGGCGAGGATGGTGCGGGCGTCGGCGCCGAGCGCCTTGAGGATCGCGATCGTCGGCTCCTGGCGGCGCACGAACGTCGCCACCGACGACGCGACGCCGATGCCGCCGACGAGCAGGCTGGCCAGGCCCACCAGCCCGAGGTACATCGTGAGCTGCGTGAAGAAGCGCCGAAGCCCGGGCTGGGCGGCGTCGTAGGAGGCGACCCGCACCCCGGGGTCGCCGATCCGCCGCGCGAGGTCCTCGCGCACCGCGCGCGCGCCGAGCTCGGGCGGGAGCTTGAGCAGCGTGCGGTGGCGCACCCGGCTGCCGACGCGCAGCAGGCCGCTCCTGTCCAGCGCCGCCGGCGACACGAACACGCGCGGGCCCAGCCGCACGAGGGTGGCGGAGCGGTCGGGCTCGGCCTCGACCACGCCCCGCACCGTGAGCGTTAGGGCGCCGAGGGCGAAGCGATCGCCGACGCGCAGGCCCAGCCGCTCGAGCGTCTCGCGCTGGACGACGGCTCCGTCGTCGGCGAGCAGCGCGGCGAGCGGCGCGGCCGGAGTCGTCACCAGGTGTCCGTAGAGCGGATAGCCGGCGCCCGGCGCCTTGAGCTCGACCAGCACGCTGTGGCCGGTGTCCGGGTGGCGCGCCATGCCGACGAGCTCGCGCACCGGCGTCACCACGACGCCGCGCGCGGTCAGGGCATCGACCGTCGCCTGCGCGTCGCCGGCCAGCGCGCGCGCCGAGCGCAGCTCGACGTCGCCCCCGGTGAGCGCCTTCGCCTCCCGCGCCAGCGTGCTCTCGAGGGTCGCCCCGAACGAGCCGACGGAGACGAGGGCCGCCACGCCGAGGACGACGCAGACGAAGAACACGAGGAAGTGCCGCCGGGCGCCGCGCGCCTGGCGCCAGGCGAGACGCAGCGCGGTCACGGCGCGAGCGCGGGCTCGCGGCGGCGGTCGCCGACGACGCGGCCGTCCCGCAGGGACACCACGCGGTCGGCGCGCTCGGCCAGCGCCGCGTCGTGCGTCACCAGCACGAGCGTGGAGCGCCGGTCCTGGTTCAGCGCGAACAGCAGGTCGATGATCGCCGCCCCCGTCGCCGAGTCGAGGTTCCCCGTCGGCTCGTCGGCGAGCAGCAGCGGCGGATCGAGGGCGACCGCGCGCGCCAGGGCGACACGCTGCTGCTCGCCGCCGGAGAGCTGCACCGGGTAGTGGTGCGCCCGGTCGACGAGCCCCACCTGCTCGAGGAGCGCCCGCGCCCGCGCCGCCGGCCGGCGCTCGCCCGCCAGCTCGAGCGGGACGGCGACGTTCTCCGCCGCGGTGAGCGTGGGAATCAGGTGATACGACTGGAAGACGTAGCCGATCGTCTCGCGACGGAACCGCGCGAGCGCCGCCTCGCCCAGGCGCGTGATGTCCACGCCGTCGACGACGATCGTCCCCGACGTCGGCGCGTCGAGCCCGGCGATGAGGCCGAGCAGCGTCGACTTGCCGCTGCCGGAGGGGCCGACCACGGCCACCGAGTCGCCGCGCTCCACGTCGAGCGTGACGTCGTCGAGGATGGTGAGCGGCCGGCCGCCACTCGCCAGGCGCATGCCGAGGCCGCGAACGGAGATCATCATCGAGGTCATACTACAGTATGCCTATGCGACGCTCCCTCGCCCTGACCCTCCTCTTCGTGCTGCTCGCGGCGGTCCCCGCGCCGGCCGCCGAGCGCGTCATCGTCGTGCTCGGCGACAGCCTGACGGCCGGGCTCGGCGTCGCGCGCGAGGAGGCGTACCCGGCGCTCCTGGAGGCGCGCCTCCGGCGCGAGGGCTACGACTACCGCGTGGTGAACGCGGGAGTCTCCGGCGACACGAGCGCCGGCGGCCTGCGCCGCGTCGACTGGGTGCTGCGCGCCAGACCCGAGATCGTCATCGTGGCCCTCGGCGCCAACGACGGCCTCCGCGGACTGCGCGTCGACGCCCTCCGCGACAATCTCGAGCGGATCGTGCGGCGCGTGCGCGCGGCCGGCGCCCGCGTGCTGCTGGCCGGCATGCGCGTGCCGCCGAACTACGGCGACGAGTACGCGCGCGACTTCGCGGCCGTCTTCCCGGAGGTCGCCCGGCGCACGGGCGTGCCGCTCGCGCCCTTCCTCCTGGACGGCGTGGCGGGCGAGGCGCGGCTGAACCAGGCCGACGGCATCCATCCGACCGCGGAGGGCCAGCGGCTCATCGCCAGCCGCCTCTGGTCGCACCTCCGGCCGCTGCTCGCGCGGTAGCCGCGACCCCGAGCGCGGGCTCGCTCGCGGTCGCCTCAGTCCAGGGTGGCGTAGATCCGGCGGTATTCCTCCCAGGAGAGGGTGACGCGCTTCACGTAGTGGCGGGTCTCGTCGAAGGGAATCTGCTCCACCCAGGCTTCCAGGTCGCTCGTGCGGCGGGCCTTCCACCAGTCGCGCGCGCGCCGCGGACCGGCGTTGTACGCGGCCAGCGCGATGCGCGCGTCGCCGAACTCCTTCAGCAGCCCGGCGAGGAACGAGGCGCCCATCTCGAGGTTCGCGCGCGGATCGTCGAGCAGCGAGCCGCCCTCGAACGCCAGGCCCCGCAGGTCGGCGAGCGGGCGGGCCGTCGCCGGCATGAGCTGCATGAGGCCGCGCGCGCCCGCCCGCGAGACGGCGCGCGGATAGTAGCTCGACTCCTCGCGCACGACCGCGGCGACGAGGAACGGATCGAGCCCGGACCGCCTGGCCGCCTCGGCGACCTCGTTGCGCCAGCCGAGCGGGTAGATGATCTCCCAGAACGCGCGCGGGAGCGCCGGGTCGCCGGACACCGCCAGCGTCCCGAAGTGGCGGCGCGCGATCCGCAGCGCCATGTGATAGCGCTCGTCGCGGACGTACGCGCCGGAGGCGCCGTAGAGGCGCGCGTGGTCGCCGACCGACGCCTGCACGACGTCCTCCAGCTCCTCCCACGCGTACTCGCCGAGCCCGATGCGCCGCAGCAGGTCCACCCGCGCGAAGCCCGGATCGCTCGCGACGGCGTCCTCCGGCCTGGCGGGCAGCGTCGCGGTCACGACCTTCCGCGGCGCCGCCGGCGCCCGGCTGACACGCCGCTCGGCCAGCATGCCGTAGTAGCTGCGCGGCGCCTCGGCCACCACCTTCGCGTAGATCGGCTCGGCCGCCGCGCGCCCCCGCGTCTGCTCCACCGCGCGCCCGCGCCAGTACAGCGCCGGGATGCGGAACGCGCGCCCCCCCGGCGCCTCCGCCAGCCGCGCCCACTGCTCGGCCGCGCCGCGCACGTCGCCGCGCAGCCACGCGATCCAGCCGAGCCGCCACATCGCCGCGCCGGCGGCGTCGCGATTGGGAAACCGGGAGGCGATCTGCCGGTACACGCCGGCCGCCTCGCCGTCGCGGCGGGCGTCGTCGAGCACGCGCGCGGTGAGCGAGAGCGCCTCGGCCACCTCGGCCTCGGCGCCGCTCGTCGAGACGAGCGCCAGCAGCCCGAGCGCGCGCTTGTCCTGTCCCGAGCGGATCAGCATGCGGGCCTGCTGCAGCCGCAGCCGCGACCGCTGCTCGACCGGGGCGTGGCCCGTGGCCAGCTCGATGGCGCGCGCGGCCGCATCGAAGCGACTGAGGCGGGCGGCGGCGTCGGCCACGACGCGGAGCGCGCGCAGGACGATGCCGGCGTCGCGCGACTCGGTGGCGATCGCCTCCGCCTCGTCGGCGGCCGTCTTCGGGACGCCGCCCTTCAGCAGGCGCTCCGCGCGGTCGATCCGCTCGCTCATCGAGATCGGCGGCAGCGGGGTGCCGCCCTCGACCAGCACGGCCAGGCGGTCGCCCGCGGCCTCCGCATACGCGGTCGTCGGCGCGAGGACGCGGAGCTGACGGTACGCGAGGGCGGCGACGTCGGGCTGCTGGCGCGCTTCCGCCGTCTGGCCGACGAGGTACAGGGTCTCGGGCACCTCGGGCGCGTCCGGGTAGCGCTCGAGCAGCCGCTTCAGCGCCGCGTGCGCGCCGGCCTCGTCACCCGCCCGCGACGCCAGCGCGGCGGCGCGCAGCAGCGCGCGGGGGGCCAGCCGGCTGTCCGGGTCGCGGTCGGCCACGGCGAGGGCGGCCGCCCGGGCGCCTTCCAGGTCACCCCGGCGCTCGAGGGCGTCGGCGCGGAGATAGCGAGCGTAGTCCCGGATGGAACTGGTCAGGGCCGCCTCGGTGCCGAACTCACGGGCCAGCGGCCCGGGATCGCCCTGCTGGAACGCGGCCACCGCCTCCGCCCACGCCTCCTCAGTGTCCGCGGACGGCGGCGTCGCCGCAGCCGCCGCGACCGGCAGCAGCGAGGCGACCACCACGAGCCCGACTGCCGCGCGGACGGCCGCGCCGCGCTCCCGCAATCGCCGCCGCGTGAAGAGGATGCGCTGCAGCGCGGTCAGATTGGCAAGGACGGCCAGCGCCCAGAGGGCGGGCTCCATGAGCCCGAGCAAAGCACCGGCGATGAGGCAGATCAAGCGCTCCGGCCGCTCCATCATCCCTACGTTACACGCAATCCCGATGGACTCGGCCCGTGCCTTCGTGTAGCTCACCATGACGGACCCGGCCAGGCCGGCCATGGCCACGAGGGCGCCGCGCGCGTGCGGCATCTGCGCGTAGAGGACCACGATGCCGAGCATGACCACGATGTCCGAGTAGCGGTCGATCACCGAGTCGAGGAAGGCGCCGAAGGGCGTGACCTGCCCCGAGGCGCGCGCCAGGGAGCCGTCGAACAGGTCGAAGAGGCCGGCGATGATCAGGAGGATGCCGGCGGTACGAACCTGGCCGAGGACGAAGGCCGCGCCGGCGCACGCGCTCACCAGCAGCCCGCACATGGTCAGGTGGTTCGGGCGCAGCTGCAGCCGGAACAGGAGGCGCCCCACCGGATCGCTCCAGGCGCGGACCGTGTCGCGATAGCGGCCCAGCATCAGATCGGCTGTCGCAGCGCCTGCTCGAGGGCGGACCGCACGCGATCGATCGCCGCCGGCTCCTCGAGGCGCCGGCCCTTGCGGTCGAGCACGTAGAACGTGTCGAGCGCCTGGTCGATCTCGGTGGCGATGCGCGCGCTGGCGATGTCGAGGTCGAGCGCGGAGAGCGTGCGGGTGATGAGGTGGAGCAGGCCGAGCCGGTCGGGACACTTCACCTCGATGACCGTGTACTCGTCGGAGAGCCGGTTGTCGATGGCGATCTTCGGCGGCGCCTCCTCGCCGACCGCCGGGCGTCCCGCCGCACGGCGCCGCTCGAGCAGCGCGTCGACCGACTGCTCGCCGGTGAGCACCTTCGCGAGCGCGTCAAGCGTGCGGCTCCACTGGGCCCCGGAGGTGAGGGCTTCGCCGGTGGGGTCGTTGACCTGGAAGGTGTCGATCGCGATGCCGTCGGCGCGGGTGGCGATCTGGGCCGAGATGATGTTCACGCCGTGGGCGGCCAGCGTGCCGGCGATGAGCGAGAAGAGGCCCGGCACGTCTCGCGTGACGACGACCAGGTCGGAGGAGCCGAGGTCCGGGTGGTGGAACTGCTCGGTGGCGAGCGGCCCGGACTCGAGGCGCGCGATCAGCCGCAGGTGCGCGGCCATCCGCTGCACGCTCGTCTGCCCGAGATAGCGATCCGACGCCATGGCGAGGTGCGCCTTCACCGCCTGGCGCGGGACGTCGCCCCCGAGGGCGCCGAAGAGCCGCTCGCCGAGCGCGCTGCGGTTGGGCTTCTCCACGCGCCCGCCCGTGAGCCGCGCCAGCGTGCGCGCGTACAGCTCGTGCAGGATGCGCGCCTGCCAGCCGGTGAGGACGCCGGGCCCCACCGCCCGCATGTCGGCGTACGTGAGGAGGTACAGCATGCGCAGGCGCTGCGGGTCGGCCACCGTCGCGGCGAAGGTCTCGATCGTCTTCGGATCGTCGATGTCCCGCCGCTGGGCGATGTGCGACATCGTCAGGTGGTGGGCCACCAGGAACTCGACCATGCCGGCGTCCTCGGGGGACAGCCCGATCCGCGCCGTGAGCTCCCGCACGAGCGGAATGCCCTTGGCGACGTGGCCGTGGCCCTTCGCCTTGCCGATGTCGTGCAGGAGCATGCCGAGCATGAGCAGCTCCGGTTTCTCCACCTCGTTGAACACCTGCGCCGCGCCCTCGGACTCCGCGGACTGGCCGGGCGCGAGCGCCTCCAGGTGCTCGACCGCGAGCAGCGAGTGCTGATCCGCCGAGAACTTGTGGTAGACGTCGTACTGCACGAGGCAGGTGAGCCCCCCGAACTCCGGCAGGTAGCGGCCGAGCACGCCGAGCTCGTGCATCACCGAGAAGGTCAGCGCCACCCGCCCCCACGTCCGGCAGATGTCCAGGAAGAGGTCGCGCACCTCGGGCGCGCGCTGGAACTGCTCGTCGACGACGTCGAGCGACTCCTCGACCGTGCGCTCGAGGCCGAGCGACAGCTCGCAGCCCAGCCGGTGGAGGTGCCAGAACACCTTCATGATCCGCGTCGGCTCGCGCCGCAGGACGGCCGGGTCGCGGTCGGCGCGGTGCAGCCGGCCGTCGAAGAAGACGAGCCCGTCGGCGAGGGCCTGCTGGCGCTGCCCCCGCTCCGCCGAGCCGCGCGCCGACAGCGTCTCCTGGCAGCGCGCGATGAGCCGGCGCGACACGCGGTGGATGGCGCGCGCGTTCAGGTAGTAGTCGCGCATGAAGCGCTCGACGCCGAGCGTCTCGCCCTCGTTGTCGTAGCCGAGGTTCTTGGCGATCCGCGGCTGCACGTCGCGCGCGAGGACGTCGTTCTTGTGGCCGGAGAAGAAGTGCAGCTCGTTGCGCACCCGCCAGAGGAACGTCAGCGCGCGGTCGGCCGCCTCCTGCTCGCGCGGGGTGATCAGCCCGCGGTCGGCCAGCTCGCGCAGCGTGCGGGCGCCGAACTTGGCGGCGCCGAGCCACATGGCGGTGTGCATGTCGCGCAGCCCACCCGCCGACTCCTTGATGTTGGGCTCGCCGATGTACGGCGAGGCGCCGTACCGGCGGTAGCGCTGCTCGCGCTCGGCCAGCGTCGTGGCGAGGAACTGCTCGAAGTCGTGCCGGTAGACGTTGTCGCGCAGCACGCGTCCGAATCGCCGGAAGAGCTGCCGGTCCCCCACGAGGAGCCGCGCCTCCTGCATCGAGGTCCGGCTCGGGAAGTCCGTGCGGGCCATGGCGACGCAGTCGCCGAGGGAGCGGAGGCTGTGGCCCACCTGCAGGCCCAGGTCCCAGAGGGTGTAGAGCAGCTCGTGCATCACGCGCTGCACGTACGGCGACAGCTCCCCCTCGTACACGACCATGAGGTCGATGTCGCTCGACGGGTGGAGCTCGCCGCGGCCGTAGCCGCCCAGCGCGACGACGACGAGCGGCGTCGGCGCCAGGCCCGACGCCTCGGCCTCGGCGCCGACGACCCGCACGATGGCCCGGATCAGCTCGTCCATGAAGCCGGCGTACGCGCGGACGGAGTCCTGGCCGGAAGCGCCGCCGGCGTGGCGCTGCTTGAGCGTGTCGCGTCCCTCGGCGAGCGCGCCGCGGAAGAAATCGAGACGCAGCCGCCGACGGTCCTCGGCGCGCTGTGCCCCGGCCTCGGCGCGCCGGGCCCGGCGATACAGCTCGGGCGGCATGACGGGGTCGAGCGTACCAGCGCGGCGGAATTAATGTCAATTCAGACGCAGAGTTAGCGCACTCGTCTCGCTGCGTCCGCGGAGCCGCGTCGCAGTCGCCCCGGGCGCCGGCAAAGACGGCGACCTCGCGCGGGCGCGCTTCCGGTCTCCGCGGCGCGCGGCGGACGATCCCTCATGCCGAGGCGCCGTCCGTGCTGTCAAGAACCGGGCATGTTGACATCAGCGCCGGTCTGGCGCGCCAGAATTGCTCGGAGCACGATTCAACTTCGTGATTTCCCTCGGCGGCCAACGTGGCATGCGCGGTGCAAACCGGGCTCGGACCGGGCTGCCGCGCATCGCCCGGACGGGGAGGGGTGAGATGGAGAAGGAGAAGGACAAGGAGAGGGAGAAGAACGGGGAGAAGCGAGACCCGGTTCGGTTCTGGGGCGGCGTGCTCGGCGCGTCGGCGCTCGGCCTCGCGGTCGTGGCCGCCGTGATCGTGCAGGGACAGGCCCCGAGGACCCAGACCGCGGGCAGGTCGCAGACGCCCGCGAAGGCGCAAGCCCCCACGAAGACCCAGGCAAGCGCTCAGGCCCCGACGAAGGCGGCGGCCCCGGCACGGGTGGCGGCCGCGGTGAGGACCGAGCCCGCGCCGAAGCCGCAGGTCGTCGCGAAGGCCGAGGCGGCTGTCAAGCCGCCGGCGGCGGCGCGACCGCTCTCCGACGCGGAGCGCAAGCTCTCCGAGGAGCTGTGGGTGGAGCAGAAGAAGCTGGAGAAGCACGCGCGCGTGACGGCGGCGACGCCCGAGGGCCGTCGTCGCGTGGCCGGGACGATCGCCCGGCAGCTCGGCGTTCCCGAGAAGCTCGTCGACGACCTGCGCAGCCGCAAGGTCGCCTACGGCGAGATCACCGTCGCGCTTGCGCTCTCGCAGCCGCTGATGAAGCGGGACAAGGTCACGCGACAGCGTGCCGTCGACCGCATCCTGGAGCTGCGCAAGGCGGGTCAGGGCTGGGCGGCGATCGCACGTGACCTGGACGTCAAGCTCACCACGGCGCTCGCCGCGGTGAAGAAGGCCGACCAGCAGCTCGCCGCGACCGATACCGGCACCGCGAAGACGCGCAAGGGCTAGCCGGACTCGCTCGGCCGGGGTACGCGGGGGACCCGTCGGGTCAGCGCGCGCCCCGGATACGAGCGGCGTGTGAAGGTGCTCAGCTCCTCGACGAATCGCGTCGCGTACCGCGGCAGGACCCGCCGGGGATGCCACGCCAGCGACACCCAGCCGGCCACCGGGATCCCGTTCTGCACCACGGCGACGAAGCGCACGTTCCCGGTCGGAAGCGGAACGTTCGACGGCACGAGGGCGATGCCGTACCCCGCCCGGGCGAGGGCCAGCACGGTGTGGGGCGCGCCGCTCTCGAGGAGCACGCGCGGGCGGATGTGCGCGACCTGGCACGCGGCGTCGAACCACTGTCGCGAGCCGAAATCCCGCCGCAGGAGCAGCAGCGGCTTGCCGGCGAGGTCCCGGATCTCCACCACCGCGCGGCCGCCCGTGGGCGCCCCGCCGGGAAGGATCGCGAGCACGTAGACGGGGAACAGCAGGCGCTCCTCGAAGCGCGCGTTGGGACCGGGGATGAGCGCCAGGTGCAGCTCCCCGCGCTCGAGCCGGGCGGGGAGTCGAGCGCCGCCGTCCTCGACGAGATGCACCTCGACGTCGGCGTGCCGGCGGCGATGGTGGACGAGAAAGGGCGCCAGGACGCTCTCGATCGTCTGCGGCGTCGCACCCACCCGCAGGACGCCGCTGTCGCCCTCCCGCAACGCGCCCGCCCGATCGACGAGCGCGTCGGCGTCGTCGAGGAGACGGCGGCTGCGCGCGGCCAGCTCCTCGCCATCCGCCGTGAGCCCCACGCGCTGCCCCAGCCGGTCGAAGAGCCGGACGCGCAGCTCGCGCTCGAGCGCTCCGATCTGACGCGACAGGGCGGGCTGGCTCACGTTCAGCCGCGCGGCGGCACGCGCGAACCCTCCGGCGTCGACCACGGTGATGAACGCCCGGAGGTGCCGCAGCTCCATGCCGGCACTATACGAACGTTGCATGGGAAGGCCACCAGATTGTGCATTGGACAGCGCGTGAGCCGGCGTCTACGCTCGACGGCACAGGAGACGATACCTCATGCCGGACGTCTGGTCGCAGGTCGCCGACATCGATGCCGCGACACAGGAGCGGCTCGCCGACGTTCTCGAGACACGCGGGGCCGACGCGCAACAGCAGGCCATGCGCCGCGCGTTTCTCGCGGACATCGAGTTTCCCGCGGGAGCGCGCGTGCTGGAGGTGGGCTGCGGCACGGGTGTGCTGACGCGCCTGCTGGCGCGATGGCCGCGCGTGGACACCGTGGCCGGCGTGGAGCCCGCCGGCCCGCTGCTGCACCGGGCCCGCCGGCTGGCGGCCGAGCTCGCCAACGTGACGTTCCACGAGGCCGACGGGCGAGCCGTGCCGTTCGACGCCGAGACATTCGACGTGGTCGTCCTCGACTCGGCGCTGTCGCACATCCCCGACCCGGACGCGGTGCTCGGGGAGGCCCATCGCGTCCTGCGCCCGGGCGGGTGGCTGGCCATCTTCGACGGCGACTACGCGACCACGACGGTGGCGCTCGGCGATCACGACCCGCTGCAGGCGTGCGCGGCGATCACGATGGCCGGATCCGTCCACGATCGCTGGCTCGTCCGTCGCCTCCCGATGCTCGTCCGTCGCTCTGGTTTCGACGCGGTGCGGCTCCGCAGTCACGGCTTCGTCGAGACGACGGAGGGCGGCTACGCGCTCACCATCATCGATCGGGGCGTCGACATCCTGCACGGCTCCGGGCAGATCGGCGAGGAGCTGGCGGCCGCGCTGAAGGCAGAAGCCCGGCGTCGCGTCGCCGCCGGCACCTTCTTCGGACACGTCGCCTACGGAAGTCTCACCGCCCGTCGGGGGGCCGCGCGCCCCGAGTGAGGGCCGTCGCGATGCACACCGGCGCGGCAGGGCGCTGGTGGTCGCCGTCGGGAAGCGGCTACAATACGCCGGTGCGAAGGATCTGGCGTCCCGCCGTGGAATCCGTCACCCCGTACGACGCCGGCAAGCCGCTCGAGGCGCTCGTCGCCGAGCTGGGGCTGGCCGAGCTCGTGCGCCTGGCGGCGAACGAGAATCCGCTCGGCCCGTCGCCGCGCGTGGTGGAGGCGGTCCGGCGGGAGGCGTCGAGCATCCACCTGTACCCGGACGGCGGCAGCACGGCCGTCCGCGACGCGCTGGCGCGCAGCCTCGGCATCTCGCCCGCCCAGATCGTCGTCGGCAACGGCGCCGACGAGCTGATCACGCTGATCGCGCTGGCCGCCTTCGATCCCGGCGACGAGGTCGTCATGCCGCACCCGTCGTTCGAGCCGTACGCGACGGGGGCCAGCATCGCCGGCGCCCGGATGGTGCAGAGTCCGCTCGCCGGCTACGACACGGATCTCGACGACATGCGGCGGCGGGTGACCGCGCGGACCAAGGCGGTCTTCCTCTGCTCGCCCCACAATCCCGCCGCCACCATCATCCGGCGCGGCCCGCTGCTGGCGTTCCTCGACGCGCTCGGCGAGGACTCGCCGCTGGTGGTGCTCGACGAGGCGTACCGCGACTTCGTGGACGACCCCGACTATCCCGACGGCGTGGCGCTGCTCGCCCGCTATCCGCGGCTGCTCGTGCTCCGCACGTTCTCGAAGATCGCGGGCCTGGCCGGGCTGCGCGTCGGCTACGCCGTCGGCGCGCTCGAGACCATCGACCGGCTGAACCGCGTGCGCGCGCCGTACAACGTCAACCGGCTCGGCCAGGTCGCCGCCGCCGCCGCCCTCGACGATCCGCAGCACGCCGCCCGGACGCGCGCGCTCGTGCTGGAGGAGCGCCGCTTCCTGCTGGCCGGCCTCGCCGAGCGCGGCATCGCCAGCTCGCCGTCGCAGGCGAACTTCCTGCTGGTCCGTGTGCGCGACGCCGGGCGCGCGCGCGAGCGGCTCCTCCGCGCCGGCATCCTCGTGCGCGACGGGGCGGCCGTCGGCTTTCCCGGGCATCTGCGCATCTCGATCGGCACGCGCGAGGTCAACGAGCGCGTGCTGAAGCTGCTGGAGGAGTGATGACCCGCGACATCGCCGTCGTCCACCACGCCGACCGGCGCACGGACGTGCACATGCCGTACGCCCCGGGCATCGTCGTCCGGCGCGGCGCCCTCGTCTTCCTGTCCGGCGTGACGGCGGCCGCCGTGTACCACAGCCACCCGCATCGCGAGGAGGAGTTCGACCTGCCCTCGACGATGCGCGAGCAGGCCGTGCTGGCCATGGAGAACCTCAAGAAGACGCTGGAGGCGGCCGGCTGCGGTCTCGACGACCTCGTCGCCGCGACGCGGTTCCTGACGGACGTCAACGAGCAGGACGACCTCAACCGCGTCTGGGCCGAGTACCTGAAGGGGCACCTGCCCACCACGACCACGGTGGAGGTCTCGCGGCTGGCGACCCACCCGCGCTGCAAGCTCGAGATCAGCGCCATCGCCGTCACCGACGCCGTTTGATGGCGACGCTCGGCTTCGTCGGCCTGGGCGCCATGGGCAGCCGGCTGGCCCGGCGCCTGCTCGACGCCGGACACACCGTCGCCGGCTACAACCGCACGCCCGACAAGGCGCGGGCGCTCGAGGCCGCCGGGCTCAAGATCGCCGCCTCGCCGCGCCGTGCCGCCGAGGGCGCGGCGGCCGTCTTCAGCATGGTCACCGACGACGCCGCGCTGCGCGCCGTCGCCCTCGGGCCCGACGGCATCGTGGCGGGGCTCGAGCGCGAGGCGGTCTACGTCGAGATGAGCACCGCGAGCCCGGCCGTCGCCCGTGAGATCGCCGACGCGGTCGCGGCGCGCGGCGCGGCGATGCTCGACGCGCCGGTCTCGGGCAGCACCATCAGCGTGGAGAGGGGCGAGGCCTCGATCGTCGTGGGCGGGGACGCGGCCGCCCTCGAGCGCGTGGCGCCCTACCTCGCGATCATGGGGCCCGGCGGGCTCACCCACGTCGGCGCGCTCGGTGTGGCGAAGACGATGAAGATCGCGACCAACCTCGGGCTCGCCGTCCAGATCCTGGCGTTCAGCGAGGCGGTGCTGCTCGCGGAGAAGGCGGGCATCGCGCGCGCCACCGCAGTCGAGGCGCTCCTGAAGTCCGTCGTCGCCTCGCCGATGATCCGGTATCGCGGTCCCTTCGTGCTGGGCACGATGCCGCGCGACGCCTGGTTCAGCGTCCCGATGATGCAGAAGGACCTGCAGCTCGCGCTCGACCAGGGCCACGCGAGCGGCGTGACCCTGCCGACGACGGCGCTCGCGCAGCAGTGGCTCTCGATGGCGCGCGGCGTCGGGCTCGGCGCGCGCGACTTCGCGACCGTCTTCGACGTGCTGGCCGGGCTGAGCGGCCTCCCCGCCTCGCCCAACCGCTGAGGAGTCGACATGGACTTCGAGTACGCGCCCGAGCACGAGGCGTTCCGCAAGGAGTTTCGCGGCTGGCTGGCCGCCAACCTGCCGCCCGAGCTCTGTCTCGACGACGCCGCCGACGACCGCGTGGCCAGCGACCGCGAGACGTTCGAGCGCCGGCGCGCATGGCAGAAGACGATGCACGCCGCGGGCTGGGTCGGAATCAACTGGCCGAAGGAGTACGGTGGGCGGGCGGCCAGCCTCATCGAGCGCGTGATCTGGGACGAGGAGTACACCGCCGCCCGCGCGCCCGTGCTGCCGGGGAACATGGGGCTGAACCTCATCGGCCCCACCATCATCCACTGGGGCACCGACGCGCAGCGGCGCCGCCACCTGGCGCCGATCCTGAGCGGCGACGAGGTCTGGTGCCAGGGCTTCTCCGAGCCGGGCGCGGGCTCCGACCTGGCGAGCCTCGCGACCCGCGCCGTCGACCGCGGCGACCACTTCGTCGTCAACGGGCAGAAGGTATGGACGTCGGGCGCCCAGTACGCGCACTGGATCTTCCTGCTCGCCCGCACGGATCCCGACGTACCGAAGCACCAGGGCATCTCGGCGTTCCTGGTGCCGATGGACTCGCCCGGCATCACCGTGCGTCCCCTCGTGCTCATGACCGGGCATCCGCACTTCAACGAGGTCTTCTTCTCCGACGTGATCGTGCCGAAGTCCCAGCTGCTGGGGCCGCTCAACCACGGCTGGAAGGTATCGACGACCACGCTGATGTACGAGCGGCACTCGACGGGCGCCCGCAACCCGATCGGCCAGGTCGCGGGGCTCATCGCCGTGGCCAGGCGGCTGCGGGTTGACGGCGGCACCGCGTGGGACGACCCGCGCCTGCGCCAGCGCCTCGCCCAGCTCGCGATCGACTGCGAGGCGATGCGCTACACGCGCTACCGCAGCCTGACGCGCCAGCTCCGCGGGGAGCCGCCCGGCCCCGAGGGCTCGATCCTCAAGCTGTCCGGCTCGGAGCTCGGCGTGCGGATCGCGGACGCCGCCGGCGAGCTCCTCGGCATGCACGCGCTCGTGAACCGCCCGACCGCCGCCGTCCCCGACGCGCCCCGCTGGTTCAACCGGCTGATCGCGGCCCGCCAGTACACGATCTCCGCCGGCACCAGCGAGATCCAGCGCAACATCATCGGCGAGCGCGTCCTCGGGCTGCCGAAGGGTTAGCTGCCCCTGGCTCTCGTCGACCGCCGGGCAACGCGGCGGCGGCGGGGTCCGGGTCTCGTGTTCGGGCACGCAAATCGACGATGGTAGGCGCCTGTCGGCGTTGAAACGATTCCGGGCCGGAGCCGACGCCATACCCTACAGCACGGCCC
>DASUPA010000380.1:0-2297 GCA_036276335.1 Candidatus Methylomirabilota bacterium
GACCTCACCGTCGTGCTCCGCGGCAACGCCGTCAACTACGCGGTGCGGCAGGACTGCCCGCCGCTCACCATCGGCCGGACGACGATCCAGCATCCCGCCCGGCCCAACGAGGACCTCGCCAGGCTCCAGGCGAAAGGTGCGAAGGTCTACGTCCTCGCCGAGGACCTGGCCGAGCGCGGCATCGCGGCGCAGCGCTGCGTCCCCGAGGCCGAGCCGCTTTCACGCGCCGATCTGCTGGACCTCCTCGAGGCTCACGACCAGATCTGGCACTGGTGAGCCATGACACCGATCGATCGCAGACACTTCCTCCGGACCGCGGCGACCGCCACCGGGCTCGGCCTGCTCGGTGGCTGCGCCGGGGTCACCCGGGGCGCGACCGCGCCCCGATCGGGCAAGCGGGTCGTGGTGATCGGCGGCGGCTGGGGCGGGGCCACCGCCGCCAAGTACGTCCGCCTGCACGATCCGTCCATCGAGGTGATCCTCTTCGAGCCGAACCGCGAGTTCGTCTCGTGTCCCTTCAGCAACCTCGTGCTCAGCGGCGCCCGCACGATGGCCTCGATCACGCTCGGCTACGACGGCCTGCGCCGCCACGGCGTCCGCGTGCGCCACGAGACGGTCACGGCGATCGAGCCCGACCGCGCGCGCGTGCGGGTCGCCGGCGGCTACGTCGACTACGACCGGCTCATCGTGTCGCCCGGCGTGGAGTTCCAGCTGGACCAGGTCGAGGGGCTGGCGGCCGCCGGCGACCGCGTGCTGCACGCCTGGAAGGCGGGTCCGCAGACGGCGGCCCTGGCGCGGCAGCTCCACGCCATGGCCGACGGCGGCGTCTTCGTCCTGACAGTGCCGCCGGCCGCCTACCGCTGCCCGCCCGGCCCCTACGAGCGCGTCTGCCAGGTGGCCTGGTATCTCCAGCGCCACAAGCCGCGCGCCAAGCTGCTCGTGCTGGACGCGAACCCGAACATCGTCTCCAAGGCGGCGCTCTTCCGCGCCGCGTGGCGCGCGTATCCGAACATCGAGTACCGCGCCTCGAGCAAGGTCGTGAAGGTCGATCCCGCGGCGCGCGAGCTGACCCTCGAGCTCGGCGACCGCGTCAGGTACGACGTGGCGAACGTGATCCCGCCGCAGCGGGCGGGCGCCATCGCCGTCCAGGCCGACCTCGTCGGCGGCGACAGGCGCTGGTGCGAGGTCGACCACGTCACCTACGAGTCGACGAAGGCGCCGCGCGTGCACGTCATCGGCGATGCCACCATCGGGCTGCCGGTGCCGAAGTCGGGGAACATCGCGAACGCGATGGGCAAGATCTGCGCGAGCGCGGTGACGCATCTCCTGAACGACCGGGAGCCGCCGGCCATGGCGCCCGGCAACACCTGCTACAGCTGGGTGAACGACCGCGAGGCCATCGCGGTCGTGAACGTGTACCGCGTGGTGGCCGGCAAGGTGCAGCAGATCGAGCAGAAGCTGACGCCGGCGCCCTCGGAGGCCGTGGGCCGGAACGCCCTCGGCTGGGGCCAGTCCATCTGGAGCGACATCCTCGCCTAGCGAAGGAGACCGCCATGCCCGTTCTCGTGCTGCTGCTCCTGCTGCTCCTCGTGAACGCGGCCGATGCCGGCCCACTCGACGCTCCGGGCTACGACAAGGCGTTCACCTGCAGCGCCTGCCACGGCTTCGCCGGCAACAGCCGGTCGGACAGCGTCCCCGTGCTGGCCGGCATGGCGCCGACGTACTTCAAGAAGGCGCTCCAGGACTACGCCGGCGGCGTCCGGCCATCACCGGAGATGGAGGCCTACGCGAAGATGGCGCTGCAGCTCGGCGTCGACGAGGTGGCGGGGTACTTCGCCGGTCAGGCGCGCACGCCGATCGCGCGGACGCTCGACGCCGCCGCCGTGGCGCGCGGCCGGGCCGCGTCCGTCCAGTGCGCCGCGTGTCATGGACCGGACGGGCGCGGCGACCCGGCCGGCGGCGTGCCGGACCTCCGCGGTCAGCCGGCCGGCTACCTCGAGAGCCAGCTGCGGCTCTTCAAGGCCGATCGCCGCAGCCCGGGCGACGAGGCGCTCAAGCGCGTGAAAGCGCTCATGCGGACGCTCGACGACGCGACGCTCGCCGATCTCGCCGCGTACTACGCCGGGCAGCGCTAGGAAGCTGCCCGCAGCTGCTCCACCGTCGGCCCGTCGCCGACGAGGGTGGTGCGGCGCATGTCGCGTGGCTCGTGCGCGGGGAAGGGTCGGGCTCGGTGCATCGTGCGGCGGTTGTCCCACATGACGAGGTCGTGGACGCGCCAGGCGTGGGCGTAGACGAAC
>DASUPA010000381.1:0-2033 GCA_036276335.1 Candidatus Methylomirabilota bacterium
GCTCGCGTTTTCTGATCTGAGCAATGCTGCTCACCAACCCACTTCTCCGCCCCCCGACGACGTTGTTTTTGGCATCCGCGGCCTCGCAACGATCGAAGTCCGGGATGTGTCTGGCCTCGTCCAGCTCCGCGAGCTGCTGCGAAGGGCAGGTGAGCGCGAGCTAGATGTCGTTGCTATGGAGGTTGTTCATCCGAGGCTTGGGGTTGAAGCTGGGGTTGTGAGACCTGAACAGCTCGCCCGGGAGCCTCGGATGAACGTCCATAAGAATGCACGCATGACGGTTCATGGTCGACTCCTCCTGGTCCAGCGCGTGCGCGACGCCGGCTGGCGGGTGGTCGAGGCTGCCACGGCCGCCGGCGTGTCTGAGCGCACCGCCTATACCTGGTTGGCACGCTATCGCGACGGCGGCGAGCCCGCCCTCCACGACCGCAGCTCGGCGCCCGCTCGCTCGCCCAGCCAACTGCCGGCCGACGTCGTCGCCGCGATCGAGCGCCTGCGCCGTCAGCGCTGGAGCGGGCCACGCATCGCCCGCGCGCTCCGCCGGCCGGGCTCGACCGTCAGCAACGTGCTGCGCCGCTTGGGCCTCGGGCGGCTCAGCGCCCTCGAGACGCCGCCGCCGGCGGTCCGCTACGAGCGCGCCACTGCCGGCGAACTGCTCCACCTCGACAGCAAGAAGCTCGGCCGGATCGACGGCGCCGGCCATCGGGTCACGGGTGATCGGCATGGCCACCGGGCACGCGGGGTCGGCTGGGAGTTCCTCCACGTCGCGATCGATGATGCCTCGCGGCTGGCCTACACCGAGCTGTTGCCTGACGAGCGCGGCACGACCTGTGCGGGCTTCCTCGCCCGCGCCGCCGCCTGGTTCGCGAGCCTCGGCGTGCGCATCGAGCGGGTGATGACCGACAACGCCTTCGCCTACACGAACAGCGCCGCCTTCCAGATCGTCATCGCCGAGCTCGGCGCGCGTCACGTGACCACCCGGCCCTATCGGCCGCGCACCAACGGCAAGGCCGAACGCTTCATTCAGACGGCGTTGCGCGAATGGCTCTACGGCAAGCCCTACGCCAGCTCCGCCGCGCGCGCCACCGATATGCCGGCCTGGCTGCACTGGTACAATCACCACCGGCCCCACGCCGGCATCCGTGCCGCAACCCCTGCCAGCAGACTGAACAACCTCCTTGGCAACAACAGCTAGGCCCTGGACAAGCGCCGAGGCCGGCGGTTGTATGGCCGCCGTCCAAGGCGGGAGCGGATCATGAAGGCGGGCGAGGCGATCGCGGAGATCCTCAAGCGCGAAGGCGTCGAGATCGTCTTCGGCTATCCGGTCAACCATGTGCTCGAGTACGCGGCGCGCGCCGGCATCCGGCCGATCATCGTGCGCCAGGAGCGGATCGGGCTGCACATGGCGGACGCCGTGTCGCGGCTCACCAGCGGGCAGAAGATCGGCGTGTTCGCGATGCAGCACGGGCCCGGCGCCGAGAACGCGTTCGGCGGCGTCGCGCAGGCGTATGGCGAGGCGGTGCCGCTCCTGGTCCTGCCGATGGGCTACCCGCGCCAGCTCGCCTACGTCGAGCCGAACTTCAACTCCGTGCTCAACATGCGCCACGTCACCAAGTCGGCCGAGCCGATCGTGCTGACGTCGGAATTGCCGAACGTCTTCCGGCGCGCGTTCACCCGCCTCAAGACCGGGCGCGGCGGGCCGGTGCTGGTCGAGATCCCGCGCGAGGCGTTCACCGAAGAGGTGCCGGAGCCCCTCGCCTACACGCCGGCTCGCCTGCCCCGCATCGGCCCCGATCCGGCGGCGGTGCGCACGGTGGCGCAACGCCTGGTCGAGGCCGGACGGCCCGTGATCTACGCCGGCCAGGGGGTCCACTACGCGCGCGCCTGGGCGGAGCTGAAGCGCCTCGCCGAGCTGCTCGCCGCCCCGGTCACGACGAGCCTCGGCGGCAAGAGCGCGTTCCCCGAGAACCACAGGCTCTCGCTCGGCTCCGGCGGCAACGCGATCCCCGCCCCGGTCCACCACTTCCTCAAGA
>DASUPA010000382.1:0-4780 GCA_036276335.1 Candidatus Methylomirabilota bacterium
TGTGCATGTCGACGAAGGGCGGCGCGTAGAACACGCGGACCAGCGGCTCCAGGCGGTCGTTGATGCGCCGGGCGCCGTCGAGGTCCCCCTTCTGGCAGGCGGCGAAGAGCTCCGCCTGGAGGTCGGCGGTCACGCTTCCCATTCCGGAGATGGCGCCGTCCGCCCCCAGGAGGAAGCTCGCCATGAGGGACATCGTGAAGGAGGACAGGATGGCCACCGGCCGGCCGGTGGCGCGAATGGCGCGCAGGTTCTGCTCGAAGGCGACGATCTCATTCGACCAGTCCTTCACGCCGGCGACCTGCGGGATCTGCGCGATGCGCGCCAGCGTCTCCGGGGAGTAGCCGATGCCGGACGCCGGCGGGTACTCGAAGGCGATGATCGGTAGCCCGACGGTGGCCACCTCGGTGTAGTGCTTCAGCACCATGTCCGGTTTGGCCTGCGCTCCCCACATGAACAGGATCGGCGGGAAGAGCAGCACGCCGGCGGCGCCGGCAGCCCGGGCATCCCGTGCGAGCTCGACCGCCTCGGCGGTGCCGTCCGTGTAGACGCCGGCCACGATGGGACACGCCCCGGCGACCTCGTCGAGCGCGATCGCGAGCGTCCGCTTGCGCTCCTCGCGCGACAGGGACGCTACCTCCGCCGCGTGGCCGTTGACGACGATGCCCGTCACGCCCGGCGTGTCGGCCAGCCAGCGCAGGTGCGTGCGGTAGGCCGGCTCGTCGACGGAGAGGTCGGCGTTGAAGGGGAGGATGTTGGCCGGCATGATTCCGGAGAACGTGAGCGGCTCGCGCATCGCCTACCTCCAGGTCGTGAGCGTGTCGAGGATCGTCTTCGATGATACGACGCGCCCGAATGCCCGGCCAATGATGTCCAGGGCCGCCCGCTGGATGTCCGGCCACAGCGTCGACACACCGTCCTCGACGACGGTGATCCGGTACTCCCGGTTGAAGGCGCCGACCACGGTGGCCAGCACGCAGATGTCGGTCATGGTGCCGGTCACGACGAGGGAGGCGATGCCGCGCGCGCGGAGCGCGCCGTCGAGCTCGCTGCCGGCGAACGCGTCGTACCAGCGCTTGCGGATCACGGGCTCGCCGTCGCGCGGCCGGAGCGCCTCGACGATCTCGGTGCTCGGATCGCCCTCGAGGCAGCACGACGACGGCAGCCCGAAGCCACGCCGGGCGCCCGGCGCCGCCGGCTTGTGCTCCGGATGCAGCTCGCCGACCAGCAGCGGCACCGCCGGCGAGTACACGAAGGCCGTGAAGACGACCGGCAGGCCGCCCGCGCGGAAGCCGTCCACGAGCGTGCGGATCACGGGCAGGGTGTCACGGGCCGGGGGCACCTCCATGGCCTGCCCGGGCTCGACGAAGCCGCGCTGCATGTCCACCACCAGCAGAGCCGTGCGCCCGGGCTCGAGGGGAAGCACCCGCTCGAACGTCGCGGCGCGGTCGCTCATGAGCCGCCCGCGGCGGCGGCGATCTGCGCCGCGTGCTCCTCGGCGTGCTCGCCGACCCGGCGGGCGAGGAACTCGACGGACATCGGCCCCAGCGACGGATGCCGGCCTTCCCGCATCCAGTCGGCGTCCGGCAGCGTCTCGAGCAGGCGGGCCAGCTGCTCGTGCTCGCCGACGATCGTCTCCAGGAGATGGCCGGCGCTCTCGCCGCGCGCGAGGCTGGCACGACGATAGGCCTCCTCGTCGAAGTCCGCGAAGACCGGCGCCGGCTCGTAGAGCAGTCGCCTGATTCGCAGGCCGTGGACGTGCACGACGACGTCCCGGAGGTGCGTCAGCGCCTCGAGCGCCGACCACTCCCCGTCCCGCGGCGGTGTCGCGAGGCGCTCGCGCCGGACCCCGTCCACGGCCTGCCGGACGACCCGCGCCGAGGCGCGGATGCGGTCGACGATGGCGCGCTGGGCGGCGGTCATCCGAGCTGCGCGCGCACGAAGTCGACGATCGCCGTGAGCGCGGTCCTGGCTGCGGGAGAGTCCGGATCCTTGTTGATGAAGCCCTCCGCCTCGCCGTCGAACATCTGGACGTCGACGTGGCCGCCGGCCTTCCGGTAGTGCGTCACGAAGCGCTCGAGGTCGGGACGCGGGTGGGCGACGTCCCGCGTGCCCTGCAGGTAGAGCACCGGCGGCAGCTCGACCGGCTCGCCGCACTCCAGCGCGAGCACGGGGTTGCCCTCGGCCATCGCCTCCTCCGTCTCCCAGTACGCGTCGTGGCAGGGGAGGACGCGGTCGACCACCTCGGGATAGGGCTGTCCCTTCGCCTTGAGCGCCAGGGCGTACCGGTAGCGGGCGAGGGGGTCGATGACCGGCCAGCACATCACCACGCAGCCGACCCGGGCGTCGACGTCCGCGGCGAGCGGAATGACGGCATAGCGCGGGTCGCGCGGCCGCATCGCGAGCAGCATGCCCTGGTGGGCGCCGCTCGAGACGCCGAGCACGCCGACGCGGTCGGCACGGCCGCCGAGCGAGCCGGCGCGGGCCTTGAGCCAGCGGATGGCGTAGTGGATGTCGGCCAGCGACGCGGGGTACGAGGCCACCGGCGGCATGCGGAAGTCCAGCGCGGCCACGAGCACCCCGCTCGCGGCCAGCGCCTCGTTGATCGGCGTGTCGTTCAGCCGGTCTCCGCGGCACCAGGCGCCGCCGTGGAGGTCCACCACGATCGGGAACGGACCACCCGTGCGCGGCCTGAAGAGGCGCGCCAGCAGCGGCGTGTCGCCGTGGCGGAGATACTCGACGTCCTCGACCGCGATGTCGTGCGTGGCTACCATGGGGTCCTCCGTGTTCGACACGCTCAGCGTGTCAGGGCGGGCAGGATCTCCTTCGCGATGATCTCGACCTGCTCCGGCTGGTACCGATAGGGGATGAGGATCAGGCGGTGGACGCCGCTCGCCACGTGCGCCCGCAGCTGCGCGATGCACTCGCTCACGCTGCCCCGGATGGCGTGCTCGATCGTCGACTCGCTCCAGGCCGCCACGTCCCACTCCGTCTGGAGCCAGTGCCGCATGGGCTCCTCCGTCTCCGCCCGGGAACGGCCGACCAGGATGGCCAGCTGGTTGGTCCCGGTGAGGGCGGCGGCGTCGCGGCCGGCCTCGCGCGCGAAGGCCTGGATCTTCTGCCACGACTTGGCGTACGACTCGGGCGTGTAGAAGTACGTGAGCCAGCCGTCCGCCCGGGTGGCCACGCGCCTGAGGACGGCATCGACATAGCCACCGATCAGGATCGGCGGGCGCGGGCGCTGCGCCGGACGCGGCCGCATGACGGCCTCGCGGAGGTTGAACTCGTCGGCCTGCAGTGTCACCCGGTCCTCGGTCCAGAGCCGGGTGAGGATGTCGAGGTTCCGCTCGAACAGCCGGCCGCGCTGCCGGAACGGCACGCCGACGGCGTCGAACTCCCGGGCGTACCACCCGGCTGCCACGCCGAGGATGAGCCGGCCGCCCGAGATGACGTCGAGCGTGCCGATGGCCTTGGCGGCCACCGTGGGGTTGCGCAGCGGCAGCACCAGCACGCCGGTGCCCAGCTTGATGCGCGACGTCCGCGCCGCGATCGCGGTCAGCGTGCCGACGGCGTCCAGGATGGGAAACGCCGGCTCCACGCCCAGGATCACGTGGTCCCACGCCCACAGCGACTCGAAGCCCAGCGTCTCGGCCCGCACGGCGTAGCGGTAGAGCGCCTCGATGTCCGGGGTCTCGGTGGGGCCGACGAAGTTCTTGATGGCGAGGCCGACGTGCACGATGCGCTCCTTGTCTAGCCCAGAAAGCGCCGCTCGGGATCGAGCGCGCGCAGCATCTCGAGCTCGTCGGCGGTCGGCGGCGTCGTCTCGCCCACCTGCGGCGCGTCGAGGAGCGGGAAGCCCGTCTGCTCCTGCACCTCCGCCCGCGTGACCCCCGGGTGCAGCGCCTCCACGCGCATCCGGCGCGAGTCCGGGTCGAAGCCGAAGATCCCGAGCGTGGTGACGACGCGCGAGACGCCGCCGAAGAAGAGGCCGGCGCGGCGGCGGGCGTCGCCGCCGTCGAGCCAGGCGGGGCTCGTGACGAAGTCCACGCGTGGCACGAAGCGGCGCCGCTCGTGGGTGGTGACGATGATGACCTCCTTGCAGAGGGACGCGATGTCGTTGGCGCCGCCGGTGCCCGGCAGCCGCACCTTGGGCTTCCAGTAGTCCGGCCCCAGCACGCTCGTGTTGACGTTGCCGTACTGGTCGATCTGGGCGCCGCCCATGAAGCCATAGTCCAGGAAGCCGCGCTGGGCGAACAGGAACGTGTCGGTGATGCCGGGCAGCATCTGCGCCCGATGGCCGGCCCGCATCTCGTTGGTGGAGATCGGCAGCCGGCCGGGCTTGATGCGCGGCCCGATGATGCCGCCCTCGATCACCATCGTCAGACGCGGCGCGTGGCGCTGCTGAGCCAGCGCCGCCGCGAGGAGCGGCACGCCGACACCGGCGAAGACGGTCGTGTCGTCGCGCAGCACACGCGAGGCCATGACGGCGAGCAACTCCGAGGCGGTCACCCGGTCAGCTCGCGCGCGAGCTGCTGCTGCCGTTTCAGGCGCTCGCCGCCGAAGAGCTCCAGGTAGTCGTCGTAGCTCGCCGGCGCGTAGACGTAGCGGTCGAGATAGTCGGCGACCGCCTGCGGTCCGCTGACGTCGATGGCCCCGGTGTACGCGGCGAAGTGGTCGAAGTCCGCCTCGTACAGCCCGTAGCACTCGTGGGGGTAGGAGCCGAACGGCACGTGCACGAGCGCGTCCACCAGGAAGCCGGGGATGACGGTCCGGTCCGGATGGC
>DASUPA010000383.1:0-5085 GCA_036276335.1 Candidatus Methylomirabilota bacterium
GCCACCGGTGTGCGTCTCACCGACCTGCCGATCACCAGCGAGGCTCTCCGCTCGGCGCTCGCGTCGTCTGCGCGCGAGGCGCCGCGGGCGTAGCACGGCGTCCGCCGCCGGGCAGCGCAGGGCCTGGCCGGTTCGCGCCTCCGGCTCCGGCCGCACGCGTCGCGCCTCGTATCGCGGCATTGACACACACCGCTGTTGTCTAAACTAGGCCGCGAACGAGCCTTGCGGCCGGACCGGAAGCGCTCACCCGCCACCCGCGCCGCCCGGCGGCAGCCGCCGCGCTACGTCCGCGGCGGGGCGTGGGGTGGTTCTCGGCGCCGGCGCGCGCTAGAATCGGCGGCGCTCACACTGTCGAGGGAGGAACGCACGTGGCGAAGTTCAAGGTGGTGACGCCGGCGGGGATCAGCTTCGGGAATCCGGGGACGGTCGGGTACGAGTACGAGATGGAGGCGCTGGCGCCGCTCGGGGCGGAGATCGTCGAGATCGCGGTGAAGACGGAGGAGGAGTTCGCGAAGGCGGCGCGCGATGCCGACGCGATCTACGCCAAGGGGCGGCCGATCACCAGGACGATCATCGACGCGCTGGAGCGCTGCAAGGTGATCACGCTGGGCAGCGTGGGCTCGGACTCCGTCGACGTGCGGGCGGCCACCGCGCGCGGCATCCCGGTCACCAACGTGCCGGACACGTTCATCGAGGAAGTGGCCGACCACGCCATGATGCTCATTCTCGCCACGTACCGCCGGCTCACGCTGATGGACCGGTGGGTGCGCGAGGGGCGCTGGCGCGAGGGGCGCCCGTATCTCCACGGCTTCCCGCGGCTGATGGGCCAGACGCTCGGCTTCATCGCCTTCGGCCACGTGCCGCGCGCCGTCGCCACGCGCGCCCGCGCCTTCGGCGTGCGGATGCTCGCGTACGACCCCTACGTCGAGGAGCTCGTGATGACCCAGTACGGCGTCGAGCCCGTGGGGCTGACCGAGCTGCTGCGGCGCTCCGACATCGTGTCGATGCACGCGCCGTCCACCCCCGACGCGCACCACATGCTGCGCGAGGAGCACTTCCGCCTCATGAAGCGCGAGGCCCTCTTCATCAACACCGGCCGCGGCCCCACTGTCGACGAGCCGGCGCTGGTCAAGGCGCTGCAGGAGGGCTGGATCGCCGGCGCGGGCCTCGACGTCCTGGAGACGGAGCCCGTCGAGGCCACGAACCCGCTCCTGAAGCTGGAGAACGTCACGCTGACGCCCCACGTGGCGTCCGCCTCGTCGCGGTTCGACCCGGAGCGCCGGCGCCGCGTCGGCACCGAGATCGCCCTGGTCCTCAGCGGACGCTGGCCGCGCTCCTGCGTGAATCCCTCGGTGCTGGAGCGGAGCGGCCTGCATCGCTGGCAGCCGTACTCGATGGAGCGCGGCCCGGGGGCCTGAGCCCCGGCGCGGACGAACGGAACCCCGACCGCCTCGCCCGCTCGCTCCGAGGTGTTCGTCGACGCGCGCACGGTGCCCGAGGACTTCCTCGCCGAGGCCGACGTCTGTGTCGTCGGCGCCGGCGCGGCGGGCATCACCATCGCGCGCGAGCTGCGGGGCCGGCCGCTCCGCGTGATCCTCCTCGAGAGCGGCTGGCTCGCGCCCGACCCGGCGACCCAGTCGCTTTACGCCGGTGAGGTGCGCGACGTCCCGTACTTCGCGCTCGAGTCGGCGCGGAACCGCTACTTCGGGGGCACGACGAACGAGTGGGCGGGAGAATGCCGCCCGCTCGACGCGCTCGACTTCGAGCGGCGCGACTGGGTGCCGGACAGCGGCTGGCCGTTCGGGCTGGCCGATCTGCTGCCGTTCTACGAGCGAGCGCAGGCGGTCTGTCAGCTCGGTCCGTTCGCCTACACCCCCGCCGACTGGGCGCGCCACGGCGTCCGGCCCATCGCCTTCCCCGGCGGAAACGTCCGCTCGTGCGTCCTCCACTACAGTCCGCCCACGCGCTTCGGCAGCCGCTACCGCGAGGAGATCGGGACGGCGCGCAACGTCGTCGCGTACCTCGGCGCGAACGCCGTCGAGCTGGAGACGCCGAGCCCGCCGCGCCGCGTGAGCGCCGTGCGTGTCGCCTGCCTGGCCGGGCGCCGCTTCCGGGTCGCGGCCCGCGTCGTCGTCCTCGCCACCGGTGGGATCGAGAACGCGCGGCTCCTGCTGGCCTCGAACCGTGTGCAGCCGGCGGGCCTCGGCAACCCGCACGGCCTCGTCGGCCGCTACTTCATGGAGCACCTCTACCTCGACCGGGCCGCCACCATCCGGGCCGGCGCGGGCGCCATCGGCGAGTTCTACACGCGCGGACACTGGTCGGCCGGCCGTCGGGTGCGCGGCCTCCTCGGGCTGACGCCCGAGCTGCAGCGCGGCGAGGGCCTGACGAACTACTGTGCCGTCGTGGACGCTCCCGCACGGCTCCTCGGCGCCCCGCCGTGGCGCGGCGCCCTGCGCGCGCTGCGCGAGCGACGGCCTCCCGCCGACGCGCTGGCGCGTCTGCGCCGGCGGCTCGTGGAGTCGGCGGCCGCCGTCGGCCGTCTGGGCGGCGGCGAGTGGCTCATCCGGCGCTACCCGGTGAAGAACGTGATGGAGCAGGCGCCGAACCCCGAGAGTCGCGTCGTCCTCACGGGGGGCCGCGACCCGCTCGGCTGCCCGCGGGTCGCCCTGCACTGGCGCCTCACCGCGCTCGACAAGCGAACGGCGCACCGCGCCCACGCGGTCCTGGACGAGGCGCTGCGCCGCGCGGGCGTCGGCCGCCTGCAGAGCGCGCTGGGCGGCCCGGAGGACCCGTGGCCGCCGGGACTGCGCGGAGCGCGTCACCACATGGGAACGACCCGCATGCACCCCGATCCCGGCCGCGGCGTCGTCGACGCCGACGGCCGGGTGCACGGCGTCGCCAATCTCTACCTCGCGGGCAGCTCGGTGTTCCCCACGTCCGGGAGCGCGAACCCCACGCTGACGATCGTGGCGCTCGCGCTCCGGCTCGCCGACCACCTGGAGCGCGTCGTGAAGGCGGGCGTCCCGTCCGCGCCGTGACGCCCCGGCGCCCCGCCCTCAGCCGCCGACCGCGCCCTGGGCCTCGACGTACAGCGAGTACAGCGACTGGCTCGCGGCCATGAACAGCCGGTTGCGATGCGGGCCGCCGAAGCAGAGGTTCGCGCAGCGCTCCGGGAGCCGGATGCGGAGGACCATCGTCCCCTCCGGCGTGAAGACGACGACGCCGTCCTCGGCCTCGCCGCCGCCCCAGCCGCACCAGAGGTTGCCCTCGGTGTCGCAGCGGATCCCGTCGGGAACGCCGGCGCCGCAGGTCACGAACACCCGGCGGTTGGCGAGGCCGTCGCCGGCGACGTCGAAGACGTGGATCCGGCGCGGGCTCGCCCCGCTCTCGACGACGTAGAGCCGGGACTCGTCCGGCGAGAAGCACAGCCCGTTCGGGCGCTCGATCTCGCCGGTGACCACGCGCGTCTCGCCGGTCCGCGCATCGACGCGGTAGACGTTCGTCGGCAGCTCGAGCGGCGCCCGGTGCCCCTCGTAGTGGCCGAGCACGCCGAACGGAGGGTCGGTGAACCAGATGGAGCCGTCGCGCCGGACGACGACGTCGTTGGGCGAGTTGAGCCGCTTGCCGTCGTGGCGGTCGCAGACGGTAGTGACGGTGCCGTCGTACTCGGTGCGCGTGACGCGGCGGCTGTCGTGCTCGCAGGTGACGAGGCGGCCCTGGCGGTCGCGCGTGTTGCCGTTGGCGTTGCTCGACGGCCGCCGGAAGACGCTGACGGCGCCCGTCTCCTCCTCCCACTTCATGATCCGGTTGTTGGGAATGTCGCTCCAGAGCAGGAAGCGGCCGTCGCCGAACCAGACCGGGCCCTCGGCCCACCGGAAGCCGGTGGCGAGCCGCTCGACGGCGGCGTTGGTGACGCGGAGCCGCGTATACGCCGGCTCCAGCACCTGCACGGCCGGGTCCGGGTAGCGCACGATCGGCGGCGCGGCGCCGCTCACGCGGGCGACGCGGCCCGCACCAGCGCGAGCGTCTCCTCCGCCGTGTCCGCCGGCGTGATGGCGCGCAGGACCAGCTCGTCGACGACGCCGTCCCAGCGCGCGACGGCGGCGCGCAGGGCCTCGGGCGTCTCGGCCATGATCGTGGTGTCGATGGGCTTCACGCCCATGCGCGCGAAGTTGTCGGCATACGCGGGGATCTTGCCGTAGCGGTCGGCCTCTTCCTGCAGGCGCGGACGCGAGGCGGCGCCCAGCGCCGCGCGCACGTACGAATAGATCGCCGGCACGGGGCGCCCGGCCTTCCGCGCGCCGGCGCGGACGAGGTCGGCGGAGACGCGCGCGTGCTCGGGCGTGACGAAGTTGAAGAGCACGCCGTCGGCCACCTCGCCGGCCAGCTCGCACATCTTCGGGCCGAGCGCGGCGACGACGATCCGTGTCGAGAGCCCGCCGCGCAGCTCGCGCACGCCCGCGCGGACGCGGCCCAGCGCGCCGGGGTTCGGGCTGCCCACCCCGAGGAGCAGCCGCTCGAGCGGCAGCGCGTTGGCGCGAACGCCCTCGACGATGGAGGCCGGACCGCGCGTGTTCAGCGGGATGACGCCGATGCCGAGCGCGACGCGCCGCGTCGCCCTGGCGGCGGCGCCGAGGGCAGCCAGGCCGTCGATCGGCCCCGGGTGGTTGACCCAGAAGGACGCGTAGCCGCGCGCCTCGGCCTCGCGGGCGGCCGCCTCGATGACGTCGGTCGAGATGCCGGCGAAGAGCGCAAACCCCTGTCTCATCGGACCCTCCGTTTGCGGCGAGTATCCCACGAGCCGGCACCCGCGGGACGCCGTGTTATGCTTCGCGCCCGGACACTCTCTCGTCCCAGGAGGGTCAGCGTGAAAGCAGCCTCGGTCGTGGCCAACATCCTCAAGCGCGAAGGCGTGGAGTTCCTCATCGGCTACCCCGTCAACCAGATCATCGAGGCGGCGGCCGAGGCCGACATCCGCACCATCATCGTCCGCCAGGAGCGCACGGGGCTCCACATGGCCGACGCCGTGAGCCGCGTCACCTCCGGCGATCGCATCGGCGTGTTCGCGATGCAGCACGGCCC
>DASUPA010000384.1:0-15273 GCA_036276335.1 Candidatus Methylomirabilota bacterium
CCGGCGGCCTCGCCGACGCGGATCTTCGCCACCGCGACCTCGAAGCGCGCGTCGCCGCGGTCGGCGGCGCGGAACGCCGACTCCGCGGCGATGCCGGAGGCGGCGACGTGGCCGGCCAGGACGGCGAGGTTCTGCTGGATCACCTGGAAGCTGCCGATGGGCCGGCCGAACTGCTTGCGCTCGGTGGCGTAGCGGACCGCCTGCTCGAGGCACGAGTCGAGCGCGCCCGCCATCTGGGCCGCGCGCGCCATCGCTCCGTAGAGCCGGATCGCGTCGAGGGCGACGCCCGGCGCCGGGGCCGCGGCGACGACCGGCGCGGCGTCGAAGAGGAGCGTGTCGCGCGGCTCGAGCGCGAGGTTGGTGTCCTCCGTGACGCGGGCGCCGCCGGCGGCCACGAGGGCGACGGTCGGCTGGCCGTCCAGCTCCGTCACGCTGACGACGTGGCCGGCGTGGCGGCCCCACGGCACGCGCGTGGCCGTGCCGCTGAGGCTGAAGCCGCCGCCCCGGCGCGCGAGCGTCAGCCGCTCGCCAGCGCGCACCGGCGCCAGCGTCAGCGGGCCCAGCGGCACCTCGAGCCCCGCGCGCGACAGCAGCCAGCCGGCGATGGTCGTCTCGGCCAGCGGCACCGGCGCGGTGTGGCGGCCGGCCGCGCGCACCACCACGTGCGCGTCGACCCACGTGCCGCCGGCACCGCCCGCGTCCTCGGAGACGAGCGGCAGCGTGAGGCCGCCCTCCTCCAGGGCCCGCCAGAGCTTCTCCGGCCAGGCCCCCTTCTCGGACGACTCGATGAGCTCCTTCGTCGCGAGCGCCCCGAAGAGCCGGCCGACGGTGTCCGCGAGCAGGGAGCCGAGCTCGCGGTTCATCGCAGTCCGAGCCCGCGGGCGATGATGCCGCGGAGGATCTCGCGCGTGCCGCCGCGCAGGGAGAAGGACGGGGCCGTCTGCGTGATGTAGCCGAGCACCTGCTGGAGGTCGGAGCCGCTGGCGATGGTCGGCTCGGCGTCGAGCAGCGCGTGCGTCAGCTCGGGGATGGACTGCTCGAACGTGGTGCCCACGTCCTTGACGGCGGCCGCCTCGAGATACGTGTTCTCGCCGGCCTGCAGCATGCCCGCCACCGAGGTCGACATCTGGCGCAGGGTGGCCAGGCTCGCCACCATCCGGCCGACGGCCTCGGCGCCGCGGTCGTCCGGGCGCGCGGCCACCTCGCGCACCAGCTCGCGGATCAGCGAGATGCTCGAGAGATAGCGCTCGGGACCGCTCCGCTCGTAGCCGAGCTCGGCGGTCACCTGCTTCCAGCCGTCGCCCTCGTTGCCGACGCGCGCGTCGTCCGGCACGAAGGCGTCGGTGAAGTTCACCTCGTTGAAGTGGTGCTTGCCGGCGAGGTCGACGATGGGCCGGATGGTGATCCCCTTCGTGTTGCGGAGATCCACCAGGAACTGCGTGAGCCCCTCGTGCTTCTTGTCCGGGACCACCTGCGTCCGGAAGAGCGCGATGAGGTAGTCGCTCAGGTGGGCGTTGCTCGTCCACACCTTGGTGCCGTTGACGAGGTAGCCGCCGTCGACCCTGGTGGCCCGCGTCCGGATCGAGGCCAGGTCGGAGCCGGAGTCGGGCTCGCTCATGCCGATGGCGAAGGCCAGCTCGCCGCGCACGATCCCGGGCAGGATCCGCTCGCGCTGCGCCTCGGTGCCGAAGCGGAGCAGGAGCGGCCCGCTCTGGCGGTCGGCCACCCAGTGCGCGCTCACCGGCGCGCCCGCCGCCAGCATCTCCTCCAGGACGACGTAGCGCTCGAGGTAGCTGCGCTCGTGGCCGCCGTACTTCTTGGGCCACGTCATGCCGATCCAGCCGCGCGCGCCGACGCGGCGCGAGAACTCGCGGTCGAAGCCGCCCCAGGACCTGGCACGCTTCACCGGCCGGGCGCCGCCGAGGTGCTCGGCGAGGAAGTGGCGGACCTCGGCGCGGAGGCTCTCGGCCTCGGGCGGAAGGTCGCGGAGCGCGAAGCGGAAGGTGGCGGGCATGCCGGGAGTTCACCACACGAACGGCGGCGGCGCAACCGCGTGACAACGCCCGCCGCCGGGGCTATAGTCCGCCGTACCAAATGCGGAACGCGATTCTCCTTGGAGAACGGGCCGCGCGGTGACCGCCTCCGCCACCATCCGCGGGCGCGTCGCCGTCGTCGGCATCGGCGAGACCGACTACTACAAGCATGGCCAGGCGCCGGAGTCGGAGGTGGCGCTCGCGCTTCGCGCGATCCTCCGCGCCTGCGAGGACGCCGGCCTCGACCCCCGCACGATCGACGGCTTCGCGTCGTACAGCAACGACCGCAACGATCCCTCGCGGCTGGCCGCCGCGCTGGGGCTCCCCGAGCTGCGCTTCTCGAACATGCAGTGGGGCGGCGGCGGCGGGGGCGGCTCGGCGGCCGTCGGCAACGCCGCGGCCGCCATCGCCGCCGGGTACGCCGACTGCGTCGTGGTGTTTCGCGCGCTCGCGCAGGGCCAGTTCCAGCGGTTCGGCGCGGCCCCGCCTGCGGCCACGGTCTCGGGCGAGGCGGCGCTCACGTTCCCCTACGGGCTGATCTCGCCGGCGCAGCGCTTCGCCATGCGCGTGATGCGCTTCATGCACGAGCACGGCATCCGGGCGGACGCGCAGCGCGCGATCGCCCTCGCCTCGTACCACCACGCGCAGAGCAACCCGCGCGCCGTCATGCGCGGGCGGCCGCTGACGCCCGAGGCCTACGACGCGTCGCGCTGGATCGTCGAGCCGTTCCGGCTGTTCGACTGCTGCCTGGAGAACGACGGCGCCGCGGCGCTGATCCTGGTAACCGCCGAGCGCGCCCGCGACCTGCGCCGGCCGCCGGCGTACCTGCTCGGCGTCGCCCAGGGCTCCGAGTACCGGAGCGCGGCGCGCGGCCACAACGCGCCGACGTACGCGTCCGCGAGCTTCACGACGGTGGCCCCCCGCCTGTACGCGATGGCCGGCCTGGCGCCGAAGGACATCGACGTGGTGCAGAGCTACGAGAACTTCACGGGCGGCGTGCTCATGAGCCTGATCGAGCACGACTTCTTCGCGGCCGACGAGGCGAACCAGTTCCTGATCCCGGACAACCTCATCGCTCCCGCGGGCCGACTGCCGCTCAACACGAGCGGTGGCAACCTCGCCGAGTGCTACATGCACGGCCTCGAGCTGCAGCTGGAGGCGGTCCGGCAGCTGCGCGGCGAGTCGCCCAACCAGGTGCCCGGGGCGCGGGCCGCGATGGTCATCTCGGGCCCGATGGTCACGCCGGTGTCGAGCATGATCCTGGGCAGCGAGGCGGCGCTGTGAGGGTGGCGGCGCCCTACCTGCCCGCCGGGCTGCCACAGCCGGTGCCCGAGCCGGACGGCCTCGACGCGCCGTACTGGGCCGGCACGCGACGCGGCGACCTGCTGGTGCAGCGCTGTGGCGCGTGCGCCGGCTGGCAGTGGGGCCCGGAGTGGATCTGCCATCGGTGCCTCGCGTTCGGGATGACGTGGGAGCCGGTCGAGCCCCGCGGACGCATCTTCTCCTGGGAGCGCGCCTGGCATCCCGTCCATCCGGCGCTCCGCGGCCACGGCCCCTACCTCGTCGTCCTCGTCGAGCTGCCGCACGCGGGCGGCGTCCGCATGGTCGGCAACCTGCTCGGAGACCCGTTGCAGACGGTGGAGATCGGCGCGGCCGTCGAGGCGGTGTTCGAGCCGCACGACGACGCGACGCCGCCATTCACGCTGGTGCAGTGGAGGAACACGACATGAGCACGTCCGTGCTGACGATCAACGAGCCGAACCGGTGGCGCCTCGGCACGCCCGGGCACGCCGGCTGGCCGCGCACGGCGCGGCCCGGCGACGCGCGCAAGTACTTCATCGTCTCCGCGGACTCCCACGCGAACGAGCCGGCGGATCTCTGGGCGACGCGCATCGACGCGACGTACCGCCACCGCGTGCCGCGCGTGATCGTGGACGAGCACGGCGTGAAGTGGCGCGTCTCCGAGGGGCACCGGCCGGACCGGCTGCGAACGGACGAGCTCGAGGGCGAGGACCGGCTGCGCCAGCTCGCGGGTGCCGACCCCGAGCAGCGCCTGCGCGACATGGACCGCGACGGCATCGACGCGGAGCTGATCTTCCCGAACAAGGGCCTGTCGATGTGGGCGACGCCGGACGCCGCGTTCGCCATGGCGCAGTGCCGCGTCTACAACGACTGGGCCTGGGAGACGTTCGGGCCCTACAACCACCGGATGTCGCCGGCGGCCGCCATCGCCACCGCCGATCTCGAGGGCTCGATCGCGGAGGTGCAGCGGGTGGCGAAGCTCGGCTTCCGGGCGCTCACGCTGCCGTGCAAGCCGGTGTGGGGCGCGCACGACGTCGAGCATCCCAACTACAACCTGCCCCTGTTCGACCCGCTCTGGGCCGCCATCCAGGACGCGGGCCTGCCCATCACGTTCCACGTCTCCACGGGCCGCGACCCGCGGGCGGCCCGCGGCAACGGCGGGGCCGTCATCAACTACGTCTCCCACTCGCTGTCGCCCACCATCGAGCCGGTGGCCAACCTCTGCGCCTCCGGAGTGCTCTCGCGCTTCCCGCGCCTGCGCTTCGCCACGATCGAGGCGGGCATCGGCTGGGTGGCCTGGCTGCTCGACGCGATGGACGAGGCGTACCGCAAGCACCACTTCTGGGTGCGCCCGAAGCTCGCCAGGCTCCCGAGCGAGTACTACCGCGAGCACGGCTTCGCGTCGTTCCAGGAGGACCCCGCGGGCCTGGCCCTGGCCGAGCCGATGCGGCTCGTCGACAACTTCATGTGGGGCAACGACTACCCGCATCACGAGGGCACGTGGCCGCATTCCGCCGAGGCGATCGAGCGCACGATGGGATCGCTCGCGGACGCCTCGCGCGCCAGGATCCTCGGCCTCAACGCGGCGCGGCTGTTCGGCTTCGAGGTCGCCGCGTGACCGTCCGCGCCGACGCCCGGCCGCGCGCGAGCCACCGCGCCGCCAACCGCGTCGTCGACATCCTCGAGCTGGTGGCCGCGAGCCGGGAGGGGCTGGCCCTGCGCGAGGTGAGCGCGGAGCTCGAGGCGCCGAAGAGCAGCCTCCTGCCGCTGCTGCGGGCGCTCACCGCGCGCGGCTACCTCGAGCACGGCCGCGCCGGCGACTACCGACTCGGCTGGCGGGCGCTCGCCCTCGGTCACAACGCGGCCGCGCATCGCGGGCTGCCCGACGTCGCGCGGCCCGCGCTCGTGGAGCTGATGCGGCGCACCGGCGAGACGGTGTTCCTCGGCACGCTCGCGGGCGACGGCCTCTCGGTCGTCTACGTCGACAAGGTGGAGAGCGAGCAGATCATCCGGTACGCGGCCGGGGTCGGCGATCGCCGCCCGCTGCACGCGACGTCCAGCGGCAAGGCGCTCCTCGCCTCCCTCCCGCCGGAGGAGCGTGAGGCAATTCTGAAAGCGCTGCCGCTGGCCCGCCACACCGAGCGGACGGTGACGAGCCTGCCGGCGCTGCGGGCCACGCTCGAGGAGGTGCGGCGCGCCGGCGTCTGCATCAGCCTCGACGAGATGGTGCGCGGAGCCTGCGGCGTCGCCGCGCCGATCTTCGAGCGGTCCGGCCGGGTGGCCGGCGTCTGCACGGTGGCCGGCCCCACCGACCGCGTGCGGCCGCGACTTCGCACCCTGGCCGCCGAGGTGAAGCGCACCGCGCGGGCCATCTCCGCGCTGCTCGGGCACCGGGCGCACGAGGAGAACAGATGAAAGTCGGGATCGCCCTCAACATGCTGACCAAGGACGGCCGCTCGGACGCCTCCGTGCTCCACGAGCACATGACGCTGGGCGATCTCGCGGAGCCGCTCGGCTTCGACTCGCTCTTCGCCCTCGAGCATCACTTCACCGGGTACGCGATGTCGCCGGCGCCCACGCAGCTGCTCGCGTACTACGCCGGCCGCACCCGGCGCATCGCGCTCGGCACCGCCGTCATCGTGTTGCCCTGGCACGACCCGATGCGCGTGGCCGAGCAGATCGCGCTGCTCGACGTCATGTGCGGGGGGCGCTGCCTCTTCGGCTTCGGGCGCGGCGCCGCCTCGGTGGAGTACGCCGGCTTCCGCGTCCCGATGGAGGAGGCGCGCCCGCGGTTCGTCGAGGCGGCGAAGATCGTGGTCAAGGCGCTCGCGGACGAGGTGTTCGAGTGGGACGGCGAGTTCTTCAAGATCCCGCGCATGTCGATCCGGCCGCGTCCGATCTCGCACCCCGAGCGCCGCTTCTTCGCCTCGTCGGTGAGCCCGGAGTCGGCCGAGATCATGGCCCGGCTGGGCTTCGGCGTGCTCGTGGTGATGCAGAACGAGTGGCCAAAGGCGGCGGAGGACATCCAGCGCTACCGTGAGATCGCCGCCAGCGTCGGCCACACCCCGCGGCCGCCGATCATCCTCACCAACATCTCGGTGGCCGAGAGCCGCGAGGAGGCGCAGGAGCGCGCCACGACGTACCTCTCGCGGAAGTGGGACTCGATCGACAACCACTACCACTTCTCCGACGGCCATCTCGCCGGCGTGAAGGGCTACGAGTTCTACGGCGGCATGGCCAAGACGTACTCCAAGATGAAGGACGAGAGCTTCCGGAAGAAGGCGACCGACTTCTACGTGAAGATCCAGATCGTCGGCACCCCGGACGACTGCCTGCAGCAGGTGGCCGAGCTCCAGCGCCTGACCGGCGTCGACCACCTGGTCACCGAGTTCGCCTTCGGCGGCATGCCGCACGAGCAGGCGGAGCTGAACATGCGACTGTTCGCCGAGCGGGTGATGCCCGTGCTCCAGCGCGATCGCGCGTTCGCCGGCGGCGCCAACGGCGCGCGCACGGCCGTCCCGGGCGTCGAGGGCGCCGCCGGGATCTTCGCGCCGGCGTGAACCATGGGCGCTAGCGAGGCGGCGGCGGGGGCGGGGGCCCCGGGGGCGGCGGCGGGATGGCCGGCCTCAGCGTGTGCGGCGGACAGCGAAAGACCTGGGCGTCGATCCGCTCCAGGTCGTCGGCCGGAAAGGACAGGAGCGCGGTGTCGCCGCCGGCCTTGACCACCTTGCGCCGGAGGTCCTTGATGGAGTCGTCGCGCACGATGCCGATGCGGGTACACCCGACCGGGACCTTGGGATCCGTCGTGAGGCGCACGCCGGCCAGCTCGGCGCGCTCGTGGTCGGCGAGGACGGGCGAGGTGGCGGTCAGCAGCAGCCCCATGGCCAGCGCGGCAGCGGGTCTCATGGCCGTACTGTACTCCGGGCCGGCGCCGCGCGATGGCTGAGCCGCTCGTCGTCGAGAAGTTCGCGGTGGGGCAGTCGGTCCGGCGCGTCGAGGACCCGCGTCTGGTGCAGGGCCTCGGGCGCTACTCCGACGACGTGCGCCTGGCCCGCGAGCTGCACGCCGTGCTGGTCCGCTCGCCGCACGCGCACGCGCGCCTCCGCGCCCTCGACCCGCGTCGCGCGCTCGCCGCGCCGGGCGTGGTGGCGGTCCTCACCGCCGCCGACCTCGCCGCCGACGGGGTCGGCGACCTGCCGACGGACCGGACGCGCAAGCGGCCCGACGGCTCGCCCGCGTTCGCCACCCCGCGGCCCGCGCTGGCCCGCGGTCGCGTGCGCCACGCGGGTGACCCGGTCGCGCTCGTGGTGGCCGAGACGCGGCAGCAGGCCGTCGACGCGGCGGAGCTCGTCGCCGTGGACTACGAGCCGCTGCCCGCGGTGGCGGCCACCGCGGAGGCGACGCGGCCCGGCGCGCCGCCCGTGTGGGACGAGGCGCCCGACAACGTCGCGTTCGTGGCCGAGAGCGGCCAGCGCGAGGCGGTCGCGCACGCCTTCGAGCGCGCCGCCCACGTGACGCGGCTGGACTTCGTCGTCAGCCGCGTCGCGGCGGCGCCGCTCGAGCCGCGAGCCGCCGTCGGCGAGTACGACCGCCGCGCGGGCCGCTACACGCTCCACACGGGGATCCAGGCCCCGCACGGCACGCGCACGCTGCTGGCCGACGTGCTCGGCGTTCCGCAGACGCAGGTCCGGGTCGTCACCGGCGACGTCGGCGGCAGCTTCGGCATGCGCAGCGGGCTCTATCCCGAGATGGTCCTGGTCCTCTGGGCGGCGCGGCGGCTTGGACGTCCCGTCCGCTGGACGTCCGATCGGCGGGAGGGCTTCCTCACCGACGAGCACGGGCGCGACAACGTCTCGACGGTCGAGCTGGCGCTCGACCGCGACGGCACGTTCCTGGCGCTCCGCGTCGCGGTCACGCTGAACGTCGGCGCCTACCTGACGCCGCGCAGCGCCGGCCCGGGCACGAACAACATCGGCGGTGTGGCCGGCGTCTACACGACGCCCGTCATCCACCACCGCACGGCGGGCGTGTTCACCCACACGACGCCCACGGGCCCGTACCGCGGCGCCGGCCGTCCCGAGGCGACCTACGCCATCGAGCGCGTGATCGACGTGGCCGCGCGCGAGCTGGGGCTCGATCCCGTCGCCGTCCGCCGCCGCAACCTCATCCCGCCCTCGGCGATGCCGTTCAAGACCGGGCTCGTGTTCACCTACGACTCGGGCGACTTCGCCCGCGGCATGGACCTGGCGCTCGCCCGCGCCGATCACGCGGGATTCGAGAAGCGCCGCGCCGAGGCGCACACGCGCGGCCGGCTCCGCGGCCTGGGCGTGGCCAACGCCATCGAGGTGGCCGGCGGCCCCTACACCGCGCTGAACCCCGACACCGCCGAGATCCGCGTGAATCCCGACGGCTCGGTGACCGTGCTCACCGGCTCCACCTCGATGGGCCAGGGCAACGAGACGGCGTTCGCCCAGATCGTCGGCGAGCGTCTCGGCGTCGCGCCCGACCGCATCCAGGTGCTCTGGGGCGACAGCGACGCTCTCGCCGCCGGCCGCGGCAACGGGGGGTCGGGCGCCCTCAGCGTCGGCGGCGCGGCCGTCGTGCGCGCCACCGACAAGATCGTCGAGCGCGGCCGGCGTATTGCCGCCCGCATGCTGGAGGCGGCGCCGGAGGACGTGGTCTTCCGCGGCGGCCGCTTCACGGTGGCGGGAACGGACACGGGCGTGGCGTTCGCCGACGTCGCGCGCGCCGCGTACCAGCCGCGGCGGCTCCCGCCGGGCCTCGAGCCAGGGTTCAGCGAGACGGCGGCGTTCACCCCGCCCGCGGTCACGTTCCCGAACGGCTGCCAGGTCTGCGAGGTCGAGATCGACCCCGAGACCGGCGCCGTGCGCATCGTGCGGCACACCGTGGTCGACGACGTCGGCCGCATGGTGAACCCGATGCTCGTCAAGGGCCAGATCCACGGCGGCGTGGCCCAGGGGCTCGGGCAGGCGCTGCTCGAGGAGCTCACCTACGACGCCGAGACGGGCCAGCTCCTGGCCGGCTCGTTCATGGACTACGCGATGCCCCGCGCCGACGACCTGCCTCTCTTCGAGGTCGACTCCCACGAGGTGCCGACGGCGGTGAACCCGCTCGGCGCCAAGGGCGTCGGCGAGGCCGGCACCGTCGGCGCGCTGCCCGCGCTCGTCAACGCGGTCGTCGACGCGCTGGCGCCGCTGGGCGTCCGCCATCTCGACATGCCGCTCAGCCCGGCGCGCGTGTGGCAGGCGCTCCGCAGCGCCGGCGACAGAGAGGAGCGGGAGGACGCACGATGATCACCAAGTTCGCGACGGTCTATCCCGGCCACATCGACCTCCCGGACATGGGCCAGCTGGCCACGCCGGCCAACGAGCGCCGCTACTCCAACGAGCAGCTCGCCGGCGTCTTCGAGAAGACCGAGGCCGTCGCCACGCGGATGGACGAGCTGGGCTACCACGCCATCTGGCTCGCCGAGCACCACTTCCAGCACGAGGGCTACGAGTGTCTGCCGAACGTGCTCATGGCGGCCGTCCACCTCGCCCACCTCACCAGGCAGATCCGCATCGGCTGCGGCTTCAACATCACGCCCATGTGGCATCCCCTGCGCCTCGCCGAGGACTTCGCGACGGCCGACATCCTGACGCGCGGCCGGGTGATCTTCGGCGTCGGGCGCGGCTACCACACGCGCGAGGTGGAGACCTTCGGCGCCCCGATGCTCGACGCCGACGCCAACCGGGAGCTGTTCGAGGAGCAGGTCGAGATCATCTTCAAGGCGTTCCGGCAGGAGTCGTTCTCGCACCAGGGCAAGCACTACACGCTGCCGCCGAACGTGCCGTACCGGGGGTACGAGCTCAAGGAGATCACGCTCGTGCCGCGGCCGATCCACCGCCTGGAGTGCTGGCAGCCGATCGTCAGCGCCAGGCCGCGCGCGCTGGACTTCATGGTGCGCCACGGGATCAAGGGCGTCATCGGCGGCGGAGCCGCCACCATGGCCGAGGGGCCCATCCACGACTACCGGGAGGCGGCGGCGCGCGCCGGCCGGCAGCTCGCGCTCGGCGAGGATCTCTGCCTCGGGATCTTCTTCCACATCGCGGAGACGCGCGAGAAGGCCATCCGCGAGATCACGCCGTTCTACGAGGAGCACGTGAAGATGTTCGCGCCGCTGGGGTTCGTCCCGGGCATCACGCCGGGCCAGATCGCGGCGTCCGCGCGGCGCGGCGGCTGGGGCGCGGCCGGCGTGCCGACCGTCGAGCACTACATGAAGACCGGCGCCTGGTTCGCCGGGCCGCCCGAGGAGCTGGTCGCCTACCTCAAGGACCTCGAGTCGCGATTCCCGGGCCTCGAGTACGTCAACATGAGCCTCAGCATGGGCACGCCCAGGCCGGTCATGCTGGAGCAGCTCGCCTGGTTCGCGAAGGAGGTCATGCCCTCGTTCAAGTGACGGCGCCGAGGCGCCCGCGTGATTCGAGGCGCGCCCGGGTTCACCCCGGACGCGCCGAGCGCTGGGGGGAGTGGTGGGCCATGTCGGGCCCCCCACGTCAAATCAGACGGAGGCACCGGAGGGCGTCGTCGCGGAGCTTGGCCTTCTGGATCTTGCCCGAGCTCGTCATCGGAAAGTCGTCCACGAAGATGACGGCGCGCGGGATCTTGAAGCTGGCGATGCGCCCCCGGCAGTGCGCGAGGACCTCCTCCTCGCCGAGCGCGTGTCCGGGCGCGCGACGGACGAAGGCGACGCCGACCTCGCTCAGCCGCGCGTCTGGAAAGCTCACCACGGCTGCGAGATCGATGGCGGGGTGGCTCATCAGGTAGGCCTCCACCTCCATCGGGTCCACGTTCTCCCCGCCGATCTTGAGCATGTCCTTGTAGCGCCCCATGAAGCGCAGGTGGCCGTCGGCGCGCAGGACGCCCATGTCGCCGGTGTGCACGAAGCCGTCGGCATCGATGGCGGCCGCGGTCGCCTCCGGCTTGTTGTAGTAGCCGCGCGTGACCGTGTAGCCCCGGACGAGGATCTCGCCGGGGACGTCCGGCGGCTGGTCGCGTCCGCTCTCGGGATCGACGACGCGGACCTCGTAGCCCGGCGCGGGGTAGCCCGACGCCTCGCACGATTGCTCCTCCGTGGAGTCCAGGGCACCGATCGTCACGCCCACGCCAAACTCGCTCATCCCGTATCCCGACACCAGCGGGCCGAACAGCTTGCGGGCGCGACGCGCGATCGGCGTGGAGCTCGACATGCCCGCCGCGCAGATGCCGGTGCGGATGCTCGACACGTCGCGCGGCTGCCGGTCGTGCGCGTCGCAGAGCTCCTTGTAGTGGGTGTCGAACCCGTGGATGACCGTGGCCCGCTCCCGTGCGATGAGCTCCAGGCTCTGGGCCGCGTCGAACGACTCCGTCAGGACCTGGCGGGCGCCGCTCACCATCGAGGTCAGCATGCCCTCGGAGAACGCGAAGAGGTGGAAGAGCGGCAAGTACATCATGATGACGTCGTGCTCGGTGATGGCCAGCCGGAACGCGCGGTCGGTGACGTTGCGGATCATGCGGTGGTCGTGCATGACGCCCTTGGGAAACCCCGTCGTCCCCGACGTGTACATGAGGAAGGCCAGGTCGCCGGGGTCGACGGCGGCCGCCCGCGCGGCCAGCGCGCCATCGTCGACCACCTGCCCACGCGCGAGGAGCTCCGTCCAGGCGATGGTGCCGGGCCGCGCGGCGTTGCCGAGCAGGATCAGGCGCCGGAGCTTCGGCAGGCGGCTCGCGCCCGACGGCGGCACGAGCGCGCGCACCATGCCGAGATAGTCGATGGAGCCCGAGCGCTCGGCGAGGATCAGCGTCGTGCTGTCGGACTGGTCGAGGATGTAGGCGACGTCGTCGGTCCGCAGCCGCGTGTTGACGGGCACGAGCACCGCGCCGATCTTCATGACGGCGAAGGCGCTCTCGATCCACTCCGGACGGTTCAGCATCCACAAGGCGACCTTCTCGCCGGGCTGGACGCCGAGGGCCAGCAACCCGCGCGCGACGCGGTCGACTCCTCCGGCGACGTCCGCGAACGTCCACCGCCGGCCGGCGAACCAGAGGGCCTCGCGCGGACCCCAGCGCTCCGCCGCGCGCGCGGGCAGCGCGCCGATGGTGAGCTGGAACGGGTCGTTCCTCATCCCCCTCCGCGTCGCGTTACGCGCTGCCGAGCGCGTCTAGCTCTTCCAGGAAAACGGGGCGAAGTGGCCGTTGTTGCGGCCCGAGGTGTCGTCCCAGTCGATGCCGAAGCCGTGCATGTGGCTGCGCGACGCCTTGGCCAGGGCCAGGCGGCTCGCGGCCGGGTGCCCCACGTTCTCGAGGTAGATCGGCTCGTCCTGCTTGGCGCCGGGAATCCCGTCGACGGCGAGGTCGAGCACGCCGGGGATCGAGACGGAGCGCTGCATGCCCTTGCCCTCGAGCTTGATCGGCTTGGCCTCGGCGCCGGCGAAGCGGCCGACCAGCGGCCCGAGCGCGGCCATCGGGCCGCCACCCTGTCCGCTCGCGATCGACGTCAGCGCGTCGCGCTGCGCCGCCGACGCGCGCTCGTCGACGATCACGCCGACCGTCCAGTTGCCCTCGATCATCGGTCCCGGCGTGTGGAGCAGCACCGCGAAGCTCAGCCCGTCGAGCTTGGTCGTGCCGTACTGACCGCGGTCGACGTGGAACACGAGCCCGGCGTCGCACGCGCCCTTGGTGGGCTGCGCCGCCAGGCCAGACGTCGGACACGGACACACCGAGTCGCAGCTGCACGCTTCCATGTACTCGCCGCTGATCTGCCACTGAACGTTCGCCATGGCTGAGCCTCCCTTCGCAGGACTGTTCGCGACTAGTCTCCCATCACCAGGCCGCCGTCGATTTTGATGGCCTGGCCCGTCATGTAGTCCGAGTCGGGGCCGGCGAGGAAGACGACCACGCCGGCCACGTCCTCGGCCGTCTCCGGGCGACCGAGCGGGATGCCGGCGATGCGCTTTCTCCACGCCTCGCGCGGCGCCCACCCGTGCAGCGCCGCCAGCTCGCCGTCGATCTGCTCCCACATCGCGGTGTCGACCGCGCCGGGACAGACGCAGTTCGACGTGATACGGTCCGGCGCCAGCGCCTGCGCGGCCGAGCGCGTCAGGCTGATCACGCCGGCCTTGGACGCCGAGTACGGCGTCATCAGGTGGTTGCCCCCGCGGTAGCCGGCGATGGACGCCGTCTGGATGAGCTTGCCGCGGATCTCCGAGCCTGGGATGGGCGGCTGCGCCCGCATCCGCCGCGCGGCCGCCTGCAGCACGAAGAAGACGGCCTTGAGGTTGACGGCCAGCACGCGGTCCCACTCCCCGTCGGTGACCTCGAGCATGGGCTGCACGCGGATGACGCCGGCGTTGTTGAAGAGGACGTCGAGCCGGCCCCAGCGCGTGTAGGGCTCCTCCACCATCCGCGCCACGTCCGCCGCGCGGGTCACGTCGGCCTGCACGGCCACGCCGCCGAGCTCGGCGGCGAGCTTCTCCACCGCCGGGCCGTTGACGTCGGCGAGCACGAGTCGCGCGCCGGCGGCGGCCAGACGGCGCGCGGACGCCGCGCCGATGCCGCGGGCGGCGCCGGTGATGAGCACGATTCGATCGTCGAGCTGGGCCATGGTCTCCCTCCGGTGCAGGCACTGTAGTCCAGCCGGGCCCCGGGCGCGAGCCGTCCTTGACGAGCGCGGCGGGTGGGATGAGCATGGGGCACCGGCCGCCGGCCGGGACCCGAAAGGAGCCGCCATGCCGCGCTATCTCAAGGTCGCCGCCGCCCAGATGGGGCCCAACAACGAAGGCACGCCGCGCGAGGCCATCGTCGAGCGGATGCTCGGCCTGCTCGAGCAGGCGGCGCGGGAGGGCGTCGAGCTCGTCGTCTTCCCGGAGATGGCCCTCACGACGTACTTCCCGAAGAAGATCCGCCTGGACTTCGACCAGTTCTTCGAGACCGAGGTCCCGCCGAAGGCGCTCGAGCCGCTCCTGCGGCGCGCCGCCGAGGCCCGCATCGCCGTCCACGTGGGCTTCTGCGAGAAGGCCGATGGACGCTACTTCAACAGCGCGCTCCTCACCGACCGGGACGGACGGCTCTGCGGCACCTTCCGCAAGATCCACCTGCCAGGCACGAAGGCGCCCGACGGCTTCGCCCAGGTCCACGAGCCGTACTACTTCGAGCACGGCGACACCGGGTACCGCGTGTGGGACTGCGCGGGTGCCCGCGTCGGCATCGCGATCTGCCAGGACCGCCGCTACCCCGAGAGCTACCGCGCGCTCGCGCTCCAGGGCGCGGAGGTCATCCTGATCGGCTACAACACGCCGGGCTCCGCGCTGGCGCTGGACCTCAACGACCTGTGCATGCGCGCCGGCGCCTACGCGAACGCGTGCTTCGTCGTCGGCGTCGCCAAGGCCGGCGTCGAGGACGGCGTGGAGCTGATCGGCGGGAGCTGCGTGATCAATCCGCTCGGCCAGATCATCGCGAGGGCCTCCGGCACCGGCGACGAGCTGGTCACGTGTCGCATCGACCTCGACCAGATGACGCCGGTGCGCACGCGCTGGAACTTGCTGGGCCGGCGGCAGCCGCAGCACTACCGCGCGCTGCTCCAGCCGGTCACCGAGAAGGAGCCGCATCGATGAGACAGCCTCGGCCGATGAGCCGCGTCGACCTCGTCGTCCGCGGCGGCCGCGTGGTCACCGCGACCGACGACTTCGAGGCGTCGGTGGCCGTCAACGGCGGGCGGATCGCGGCCATCGCCCCCGAGGCGCTCCTGCCGCCCGCCGACCGCGTGATCGACGCCGCCGGGAAAATCGTCTTCCCCGGGCTCATCGACTGCCACCTGCACGTCGGTCCGGAGTACGACGACTGGCAAACGTCCGCGCTCGCCGCCGCCCGCACGGGGCTCACCAGCCTCGTGCCGTTCGTC
>DASUPA010000385.1:0-2157 GCA_036276335.1 Candidatus Methylomirabilota bacterium
GAGACGCGCGCCGGCGGCGACGTGGCGATCGTCTACCGGATGCGGCGGCGGGAGGGCCGGTGGGCGGTGCACGACGTCGTCGTCGACGGCCTGAGTCTCGCCGACAGCTACCGTGCGCAGTTCCAGCGCGTGATGCAGGACGGCGGCGCCTATCCAGAGCTCCTGGCCCGTCTGCGCGACAAGGCGTCGGCCGCCACGCTGATCGCCATCGCCCGGTCCAGGCGCCCGCAGCGGGTGAGCGTCGCCTCGCCGCCGGCCCGCTCGCTCGTCGGGGCCGCAGCGGCGAGCGCACCCGCGCCCACACCGGTTTGGCTCGCCAGCGCCGCGCCGGTCTCGGACACTCCGCCCGTGGAGCGGCGGACGGTGGGGCAGGCGGCACACCGACCGGACGCGACGACGGTCGAGACACCGGCGGCCGCCGTCGTCGGCCCTCCGCCGCGCGCACCGTCGCCGGCCGCCGTCGCGGCCGAGCGACCGCCGGCCCCGGTCACGCGCGTCCCGGTCGCGCGCCGGTGGTTCTGGATCCAGGTGGGCGCCTTCCGCGACACCGAGCTGGCGAGCCGGCTGGTGGAGCGGCTGCGCCAGTACCGCGTCACGGTGGCGACGCGCGGACGCCCGTCCGGTGCGCTCGCGCGGGTGCTCGTCGGCCCGTTCACGGACCGCCCGGCCGCGGGCGCAGCGCTTCGCGAGCTCGTCGCCGCCGGGCATCGCGCGTTCGTCGCTTTCGAGTAGCCGCGAGTGGACAGGCTCTTCTTCGGGCTCGCGTGCGTGTCCGCCGGCGTGGCAGTCGCGCTCGGCGCGTTCGCGGCGCACGGTCTCCGCAATCGCCTCGTGCCCGACATGCTGAGCGTCTTCGAGATCGGCGTCAGGTACCAGATGTATCACGCGCTCGCGCTGCTCGGCGTCGCGCTCGCCCACGCCCGCTGGCCGACGACCGCGATCGCGGTGGCGGCCTGGCTCTTCGTCGCCGGCACGCTCGTCTTCTCGGGCAGCCTCTACGTCATGGCCGTCACGGGCCAGCGCTGGCTGGGCGCCGTCACGCCCTTGGGCGGGGCGGCGTTCATCGCCGGCTGGATCGCGCTGGCGTGGGGCGTGTGGACCCGGCCGTGAAGCGCTGCCCCTGGGCGACGGGCCCGGCCATGACGCGGTATCACGACGAGGAATGGGGCGTCCCGGTCCACGACGATCGCCGGCTCTTCGAGTTCCTGGTGCTCGAGGGCGCGCAGGCGGGTCTCAGCTGGTCCACGATCCTGGCCAAGCGGGCCGCCTACCGGCGCGCCTTCGCGCGATTCGACCCGCGCGCCGTCGCCCGCTTCACCGCGGCGCGCGTGCGCGCGCTGCTCCGGGACGACGGCATCGTCCGCAACCGCGCGAAGATCGCCGCCACCGTGGCGAACGCGCGGGCGTTCCTGCTGGTGCAGCGCGAGCACGGCTCCTTCGACGCCTACGTGTGGCGCTTCGTCGACGGCCGGCCCGTGCAGAACCGCTGGCGCACGGTGCGGCAGGTGCCCGCGGAGACGGAGACGGCTCGCACGCTCAGCCGTGACCTCCGGGTGCGGGGGTTCACGTTCGTGGGGCCCACCATCTGCTACGCGTTCATGCAGGCGACCGGCATGGTCAACGACCACCTGGTCGACTGCTTCCGCCGTCGGGAGGTCGAGCGCACCGCGGCCTCGTGATAGGCTGTCGCCACCGACAAGGAGGCCCACTTCATGCCGAACATCACGGTCCAGTGGTACGCGGGGCGCACCGATCAGCAGAAGCGGGAGCTGACGAAGGCCATCACCGAGGCGATGGTGAAGATCGGCAAGACGACCGCCGACCAGGTCCACATCGTGTTCCAGGACGTCGAGAAGTCGAACTGGGGGCACAACGGCAAGCTCGCCAGCGACGCCTGAGCCCGGGGCCAGGCCCCGCCGCGCGCGAGCCTTCGCGGCGCGGGCGCGCCCCGGGCTCCAGGGCCCGACCGCGGCCATGTGAAACGTTCTGTCGTCCCGCGCCGTGCGGCCAGAGCGCGGGTGCTCGGCATGCTCCTTGAACCGGATGATCGCGGGCCATGCCGAGACGCCGGTTGCCGATCGGAGCCGAGCCGACCGAGGACGGCGCACACTTCCGCGTGTGGGCGCCGCTCGCGCGGTCCGTCGACGTCGTGAGCGG
>DASUPA010000386.1:0-3112 GCA_036276335.1 Candidatus Methylomirabilota bacterium
GTCGACGCGCTGGGACACGCGGAACGCCGGCGAGAAGTCCTCCCGCCCGAAGCGGAGGAGCGCCTGGTCGGTCTTGTAGTGCGCGACGTCATAGCGCGCCCGACGGAAGATCGACTCCACGAGAGCCTCGGCGATGCGGCCCTTGGTCTCCAGAAGGTCCATCGGGCCTCCTCAATGGCTCTGAAACCCGCGCCCAAAAAGCGCTATTGGCATAGTATCATCCGGCCGATCCGACCCGAACAAATGAGGAGGCGCCACGGGCGCGATCGACGCACGCATGAGCCGCTGGCAGGTCCTGGCGGCGGGAACCGCCTTTACTGGCTATGCCTTGGCCGCGGGTACCGTTCTGGCACAGGCGATCAAGACCGACACGACCGGCCTGGCACCGAGGACGACTGGACGAGCTGCCGTCGCCCGCCGCCTCAGCCGCCGAGGCGGTCGACGAGGGCGCGCGCCCACGCCATCCGGGCGGGGTCCATCACGAGCTTCTCGGCGAACTCCTGCCCGAACGGCCGCGTGGCGTCGATGCCGAGCTTCGCGGTGACGCCGCGGTCGTCGGCGCTCGGGTCCAGCATCGCCCCGAGGCTCCCCGAGATCGTGACCAGGTCGCGATCGGCCTGCATGCGCGTGGCGACGGCCCACATGACGTCCGACTCGTCGAAGACGTCGATGTCGTCGTCCACCACGATGACGAGCTTGAGATAGTGGTCCACGCCGAGCACGATCGGAATGACGTGCTTGGCCTCGCCCGGGCGCCCCTGCTTGATGGCGACGTAGGCGGTGAAGGACGACGTGCCCGAGAGCGGCACGTGCACGCCCGTCACGTTCGGGATGACGCGGTTCAGCGCGTTCCAGATCTCGGCCTCGCGGACGAGGGCCAGCGTGGTGATGTGGTCGCCGGCGCGGCCGGAGCCGATCGACTGGAACCAGGGCCGGGCGCGCATGGCGATGGCCTTCGCCTTGAAGACGTGCTCCGTGGAGCGGCGCGAGAAGTAGCCGGTGAACTCCCCGAAGGGGCCCTCCGGCTCGCGCACGCCGGGAAGGATCTCGCCCTCGATGACGATCTCCGCCGCCGCGGGGACGTGCAGGTCGATGGTCGAGCACGGCGCGACCTCGAGCGGCTCGCCGAAGAGCCCGCCGACCACCTCGAACTTGCCGACCTCGGCCGGCGGGTAGGCGAGGGAGCCCATCGACACGAGCGGATGCAGGCCGAGGGCGACGGCGCACGGCAGGGGCTGGCCGCGGGCCTCGGCGCGCCGCTGGTACTCGAACATGCGGCGGCGCGAGTGGAGGCTCACGCCCATCGTGTCGCGGCCCTTGACCTGGAAGCGGTGGTAGCCCTCCGTCTCCACGCCGCTGTCGGGGTCGCGGGCGACCAGCATGCCGGCGGTGAGGTAGCGGCCGGCGTCGCCCGGGAAGTAGGTGGGGATCGGCAGCGCGCCCAGATCCAGCTCGGCGCCGGTGAGCACGCGCTCGGCGAACGGGGGATCCGAGACGACGGTGGGCTTCAGCACGTCCTTGATGCGGCGCGCGTACTCGACGGCCAGGCGGCTCTCCGGCACGCCGAGCGCGAAGGCGAGCGCGCGCCGGCTGGCGACGACGTTGGCGACGATCGGGATGTCGTGGCCCTGCACGCGCTCGAACAACAATATCGGCCACCGGCGGCGGCGCTCGTACTCGAGCACGAGTGCCATCACGTCGAACTCGGTGGTGACGGGCTCCGCCACCCGCACGACCTCGGCCGGGAACACCTGCTCGTAGGCCGCCACGAAATCCCGCACGGACTGCCTCATGCCCGGGTCCTCGCCGCTCCGTCGACGGTCGCGAAGAAGCGGGCGGGCGCGCCCTCGGTGCCGGCGATCTTGTAGAAGGGCGCCGCGAAGTCGACGCGGCGCGTCGGCAGCGCGCCGAGGTTCGTGAGGCCCTCCATGATGACCACGCCGGCGCCGAGGATCACGCGGTGCATCGGAAAGTCCTCGGAGGAGAAATCGGGCAGGCGCGCGCAGTACTCCTCGAAGAAGTCGAAGCCGATGTTCTTCACGCCCCGGGCCACCAGCCACTCCGCCGTCTCCGGCGGGCAGTACGGCGACTGCGTGAAGTAGTCGGGCCAGCGGCCGTACATCTTGTCCGTCCAGTCGGTGCGCAGGAGGACGATGTCCCCCGCGCGCACGTCGTCGGCGCCGCCGCGGCGCAGGTCGTCGATCGTGATCTCGTGGTTGGCGCCGACGAACGACATGTCGACCACGACCGCCTCGCCCATGACCTGGTCGAGGCCGATCTCGGCGGTGGTGATGCCGTCCCGGAAGACGTGCAGCGGCGAGTCGATGTGCGCTCCCGTGTGGAGGCTCTGCCGCACCGACGAGACCTGCCAGAAGCCGGGGCCGCGCCGGTGCGGCGTGATCTCGAGCCGCATGTTCGTCGACGGCGGGCTCAGCGTCGCGTCGTCCACGGTCACCGACAGGTCGATGAAGCGCTTCATCGCCGCCCTCCGGCGCGCGCGGCGAGCGCGCCCGCCATGCGCCCGAGGGCGTCGGCGAGCAGCGCGCGCGGGCAGCCGAAGTTCAGCCGCACGAATCCCTCGCCGCCGGGCCCGAACGACGTGCCGTCGTTGAGCGCCACCTTCGCCTCGCTCAGGAAGAACGCGTACGGATCGGCCAGGCCGGTCTCGCGGCAGTCGAGCCAGGCGAGGTACGTGGCCTCCGGTGGCGTCACGCGCACGCCGGGCAGCCTCGCGGCGACCTCGCGGACGAGGAAGTCCCGGTTGGCCTGGAGGTAGCGGAGGAGCGCCTCGAGCCAGTCGTCGCCCTCACGATAGGCGGCGACGGCGGCGGTGTGGCCGAGCACGTTGATCTTCGGCACGAGGTCCGACACGGCGGCCGCCAGCCGCGCGCGCAGCGCGGCGTTCGGGACGACGGCGACGGCGCACTTGAGGCCCGGCACGTTGAAGGTCTTGCTCGGCGCGATCAGCGTGACGGTCCGCTGCTCGACCTCGGGCGCCAGCGTGGCCATCGGGACGTGCTGGCGGCCGTCGAAGAGCAGGTCGCAGTGGATCTCGTCGGCGACGATCCACAGCTCGCGGCGCAGGCACGCCTCGGCCATGGCCTCCAGCTCG